>CAIVDX010000055.1 GCA_903904805.1 uncultured Rhodospirillales bacterium | reverse complement strand
CTCCTGCGTGCGGGCCGCACCCTGGCGCACCGTTTCGGCGCGAGCGCCGCCGGCTTCCACTTCGCTTGAAACAGAGCGAATCCGCCGCGACACTTCCGCAGCTTCGAGCGCGGTGCCGGTAACGCTGCGCGCGATCTCGTCAGTCACCGCGGTCTGCTGGGTGACCGCGGCGGAGATGCCGCTGGCGACATCGTCGATCTGCCCGACGATCGCGGCGATGCCATCCACCCGCCGCACCGCCTGAGCCGTGGCAACGCGCACCTCGTCAATCTGGCGGGCGATGTCGTCGGTGGCGCGCGCGGTCTGGGTGGCGAGGCTTTTCACCTCCGAGGCCACCACCGCGAAGCCTTTGCCAGCCTCGCCGGCCCGTGCGGCCTCGATTGTCGCGTTCAGGGCCAGCAGATTGGTCTTGCCGGCGATGCCGGCGATCAGACGGGTGATGTCGTCGATGCGCGCGACGCTGTTGGACAATGCAATGATGGTCTGGCTGCTGGCCTGGGTCTCCTCCACCGCGCGGCGGGCCACATCGGCGGCGCCGCCCAAACGACTTGCGATCTCGCGCACCGAGGCGGAAAGTTGCTCAACTGCGGCGCTGATCGATTGGGTCTGGGCTTCAGCACCGCTGGCGGCTTGGCTCACGGCCTCGCTCTCGGCCACCACCGCAGAGTTCGAGTCGACCATCTCCACGGCTGCGGAGGTCACCTCGCGCATGGCGATCGCCACCTGGTCCACCGCGGCGGTCGCGGTCCTCTCCACTTCCTCGGCGACCGCGCGCAGTGAGTCCTCACGGGCGCGCTCGGCTGCCTCACGCTGGGCTGCTGCCTCCGCCTGTCGTTGCCTGGCCAGGCGGGTGCCGTCGCGCAGCGCGGCCAGCGCACGAGCGAGGCCGCCGATCTGATCCGTCCGTTGCTCGCCGGGAATGGCCACTGACAGATCTCCGTCGGCCAATGCGCCGGTGACGGCGGCCAAAGCCTTGAGCGGACGCAGCGCGCCGCGCAGCGCCAACCAGTTCATCAGGGCCGCCAGCGCGGCCAGCAGCAGCGCGCCGATCACGGTCTGGTGAATCATCGCATCCAATGGGGCACGCAATTGCGCCGTTGGCAGGCCAACGAAGAGGATACCAACCACCTTGCCGGTTGCATCACGGACCGGGTCATAGATCGCGAGGTGAGGCACATCGAGGATACTCGCGACACCGACGAAGATTTCCCCACGCCCCAGCACCGCATCGTGAGCTGGGCCGGAGGCGAGGCGCGTGCCCACCGCACGTTTGCCGTCGCTGCCGCTGATATTGGTGGCAACCCGACGGTCGCCGGCGAAGATCGTGGCAGCGCCGCCACCGACGCGCCGCAACTGGTCTACCAGATCATCACGGCCAGCGAGCGGGTGGCCACCAAGCAGAATCTCGCCATCCTGAAGCTGCCACTCGCTGCCGAGGGGGCGAAGCTGCTCCTTGAGCAGGGCGAGGTTGGTCTGCAACTGGACCATGGCCGCCGCGTTGAGCGCCTGCTCGGCTTGGCGCAGGGTCCAGCCCTCGACCGCGAGGATGGTGATCGCGAGAGTGAGCAACGTGGACAGCACCAATCGTGAGACGATGCCAATACGCCCCAACCAGCCCAGCCTGAATTTGCGCGACCGCTCCATTCAACCGCCCCCGTGCGTGAGGGCTGCATAAAGAGTGCGGTCGGTTAAAAATGCGTGAGGGCCCGGCGTGACCTCCGATTGCGCGGCACCTCAGCGGCGCGCCGCACCGCGGTTGGCCCCGGCTGTGGTCAGTAGACCACAACCGAGCGGATGGACTCCCCACGCGTCATCAGATCGAAGCCCTCATTGATGCGCTCCAATGGCAGCGTGTGGGTGATGAGTTTGTCGATCTCGATCTTGCTGTCCATGTACCAGTCGACGATTTTCGGGACATCGGTGCGTCCGCGCGCGCCGCCGAAGGCCGAGCCGATCCAGCGACGGCCGGTGACCAGTTGGAACGGGCGCGTTGAGATCTCCTGCCCTGCCCCGGCCACACCGATGATGGTGCTGACGCCCCAGCCGCGGTGGCAGCATTCCAGCGCCTGGCGCATCAGCGTGATGTTGCCGACGCATTCGAAGGAATAGTCCGCGCCACCGCCGGTGAGTTCCACCAGGTGGCCGACCAGGTCGTCCTTGATCTCGTTGGGATTGACGAAATGGGTCATGCCAAACGCGCGGGCCATCGCTTCGCGCTCTGGGTTGATGTCCACGCCGATAATCATGTCGGCGCCAACCAGCTTGGCGCCCTGGATGACATTCAGCCCGATGCCGCCCAGGCCGAAGACGATGCAGTTGGCGCCGGGCTCAACGCCGGCGGTATTGACGACCGCGCCGACGCCGGTGGTCACGCCACAACCGATATAGCAGGCCTTGTCGAAGGGCGCGTCCTTGCGGATCTTGGCGACCGCGATCTCCGGCAGCACCGTGTGGTTGGCGAAGGTCGAGCAGCCCATATAGTGAAAGATCGGCTGGCCCTTATAGGAAAACCGGCTGGTTTGATCCGGCATCAGCCCCTGGCCCTGGGTGGCGCGGATGGCGGTGCACAGGTTGGTCGTGCGCGACAAACAGCTTTTGCACTGGCGGCATTCGGG
>CAIVDX010000054.1 GCA_903904805.1 uncultured Rhodospirillales bacterium | reverse complement strand
GCGAACACCGACACGCCACCATGCGCCTTGGCGATGTTGTTGATCAGTTCCTGAATCAGCACGGTCTTGCCCACGCCGGCGCCGCCGAACAGGCCGACCTTGCCGCCCTTCAGGTAGGGGGCGAGCAGATCAACGACCTTGATGCCGGTGACGAGAATTTCCGCGTTCGCGGCCTGCTCGGCGAAGCTCGGCGCCTCGCGATGGATCGGATACCGCGCGGTGGTGTGCATCGGCCCGCGTTCGTCGATCGGGTCGCCGGTCACGTTCATGATGCGGCCCAGCGTGCCCTGGCCAACGGGAACCGAGATCGGCTTGCCGGTGTCCAGCACTTCCTGGCCACGCACCATACCGTCGGTGCTGTCCATGGCGATGCAGCGCACGGTGCGCTCGCCCAGCTCCTGCGCGACTTCCAGCACCAGCGTGCCGTCGCCCATCTTGGTGGTCAGCGCATTCAGGATGAACGGCAGCTCGCCCTCGAACTGCACGTCCACCACCGCGCCGAGCACCTGGGTGACGCGGCCGACATTGTTGGAGGCGGCGGAGGTTTCAGTGAGGGTTGCGGACATGGTCTGCTCCTTTGTTCAGGTCGCCGCGGCTCAGAGAGCTTCGGCGCCCGAGATGATCTCGATCAGCTCGCGGGGGATGTTGGCCTGACGCGTCCGGTGATAGGTCAGCGTCAGTTTATTGATCATGTCGCCGGCATTGCGCGTGGCATTGTCCATGGCGGTCATCTGTGCGGCCTGGAAGCCGGCATTGTTCTCCAGCAGCGCACGATAGAGCTGGATGGACAGGTTCTGCGGCAGCAGGCGCGCGAGAATGCCTTCCTCGTCCGGTTCATATTCATACTGGGCGCGGCCACCGGCGCTCGCCTCGGTCTGCTCCGGCACCGGCAGCGGCACCAGCTGCTGCTCGGTGGTCACCTGGTTGATCACCGACACGAAGCGGTTGGACACCACGGTGCAGACGTCGAACTTGCCGTCATTCAGCATGCCGACGACCATATCGCCGATCGCCTGCGCGTCGGCGAAGCCGATCGACTTGCGGCCGGCATAGGTCACATCGCCAACGATGCGATCCGCCAGCTCACGCCGCAGATAATCGCGCCCTTTGCGACCCACGCAGTAGATTTTGACAATCTTGCCCTCGCTCTCGAGCTTGCGGGCCAGCGTACGCACCGCGCGGCCCACCGAGCTGTTGAACGCGCCGGCCAGACCGCGATCGGCAGTCACGGCGATCAGCAGATGCACCTTGTCCGACCCGGTGCCAGCCAGCAGCTTCGGCGCTGTCGGCGAGCCCGCGATGTTGGCCGCGAGCGAGCCGAGCATCCGCTCCATCCGCTGCGCATAGGGGCGCGCGGCTTCCGCCTGGGTCTGCGCGCGACGCAGCTTGCTCGCCGCCACCATCTTCATGGCCGCGGTGATCTTGCGCGTGTTGCGAACGCTGGTGATGCGCCCGCGCAGGGCTTTCAGGCTGGCCATCGGATCAGACGAAAGACTTGGTGAATTTATCCAGGAACGCGATCAGAAGCTCCTCGGTCGGCTTCTTGATCTCACGGTCCGCGCGGATCGCATTCATGATCTCCGGCGCCGACGCCTTCAGCTCCGAGAGCAGCTGCTTCTCATAGGCACCGATGCGGCCGAGATCGACGCCATCGAGATAGCCGCGCGTGCCGGCGAAAATCACCGCCACCTGCTCCTCGATCGGCATCGGCGCATACTGCGCCTGCTTCAGCAGCTCGGTCAGACGGGAGCCACGCGCCAGCAGCTTCTGGGTCGAGGCATCGAGATCTGAGGCGAACTGCGCGAACGCCGCCATCTCACGATACTGCGCCAGATCCAGCTTGATCTTGCCCGCAACCTGCTTCATCGCCTTGATCTGCGCCGCAGACCCCACGCGCGACACCGACAGACCCACATTCACCGCCGGGCGGATGCCGCGGAAGAACAATTCGGTCTCCAGGAAGATCTGGCCATCGGTGATCGAAAT
>CAIVDX010000053.1 GCA_903904805.1 uncultured Rhodospirillales bacterium | reverse complement strand
TCGAACACCGCATCCACCGCCACCCCGGCCAGCGCCATCTGCTCATGCAGCGGGATACCCAGCTTCTTGTAGGTTTCCAGCAGCTTGGGATCGACTTCGTCCAACGACTGCTTCAGCGGCGTGTTCTTGGGCGCCGCATAATAAAAGGCGTTCTGGTAGTCGATTTTCGGATAATGCACCCGCGCCCAGTCGGGCTCTTTCATTTCCTGCCAGCGGCGGAACGCGCCCAGGCGCCATTCCAGCATCCATTCCGGCTCGCCCTTCTTGGCCGAGATGAAGCGCACCGTGTCTTCGGACAGGCCGCGCGGGGCGCGCTCCATCTCGATATCGGTGACAAAGCCGTATTTGTACTTCTCGCCGATCTCGGCGACCTGCGCCTTGGTATCGACTAGCGCTTTGGTTTCGGTGGCGGCGGATGACATGGCTTCTCTCAACTTGGCCTCACGCAGCCCGCGCGCTGGCGCGGCTGTTCAGGCGCAGCAGCGACGCCACCACGCAATCGGCCTCGGCCTGCGACGAATTCCAGCCAAAGCTGACGCGCAACGATGCCCCCGCCAGTTTCTCGTCCACGCCCATCGCCGACAGCACATGCGAAGGCGCAATCTTGCCGGACGAGCAGGACGACCCGGTTGAAACCTGAACGCCGTCCAGGTCGAGCGAAATGACGATATTGTCGGAGGACAGGCCGGGCACCGCCACGTTCGAGGTGCTGCACAACCGTTCGGATGTCTCGCCGAAGATCACGGTGTCGGGAATTTCGCGCTTCACCACGGCTTCGAAATGATCGCGGATGGCGGCAATGCGCACCCGTTCCGCCCCATCTTCCAGAGATACGTCGGCCAGCACGGCTTTCGCCGCCGCGCCAAAGCCGGCAATGCCGGAGAGATTCTCGGTGCCGGCGCGCAGGCCCTTCTGCTGGCCGCCGCCCACCAATTGCGCCGCCAGCGGAGCGTTTTCGCCCACGATCAAAGCCCCTGCACCCTGTGGCCCCGCCAGCTTGTGCGCCGACAGGGTCAGGTAATCGCAGAGCGATATGTCCAGATCAATCTTGCCCGCTGCCGTCACCGCATCGACCAGCAGCAAGGCACCGGCTTCGCGTGTCAGGCGCGAGATTTCGGCAATAGGCTGCACGACGCCCGTCTCATTGTTCGCGGCCATCACCGCCACCAGGGCGCGGCCTTTGCCTTCGCGCAACATCACCCGCAGCGCTTCCGTGTCCACCACGCCGCCTTCCGTCACCGGAATGATCTCAAGCCGGATGCCTGCGCTGCGTTCGGCCAGCCGCTCCGCCGCGCGCAGCACCGAACTATGCTCGATGGCGGAGACGAACAGCCGGGTGATGCGGGAGGCTTGCCTGGCTTCGTTCTGGTCCAGCGCACCTTCGACCGCGCCGCACAGCGCCAGCGTGTTGGATTCCGTGGCGCCGCTGGTGAAGATCACCTGATCGGGCGTGGCACGGACGAGCTTGGCGACCCAGTCCCGCGCCTCTTCCACCACGGCCCGCGCCGTACGGCCATTGGCATGCACCGAGGAGGGATTGCCGCCAATGGCGAGCGCATGCGCGATAGCGTCCCGGCAGGCGGGGCGCAGCGGCGAAGTCGCGTTATGGTCGCAATAAGGCATGCGTCAGGCTGCTTCGAACTTCTCGGCGTCGGCGTTGCTGTCGTTGCAAGGCCGGCTGCGGCCCAGCACCCGCTTCTCCACCACATCGGCGAGCGAAACCGACGACAGAAACACATGG
>CAIVDX010000052.1 GCA_903904805.1 uncultured Rhodospirillales bacterium | reverse complement strand
CGCCCCGGTGCTGCTCACAGCGTTCGCCGGCGGTCTCGACATGGTCGCCGTCTCCGGCCTCACCCGCCAGGTCGCCGACCGCCCGGTCGCCAGCCTGATGATCCGCACCGGGCTCGACATCACAGCGCCCGCCGGCCTCGCCGACCACACCATCGCCGTCGCCGGCCTCAACGGCATCTTCGACGTGCTGCTGCACGCCTGGCTCGACAAGGTCGGCGTCCCCGCCGCCCGCCTGCACATCATCGAACTGCCCTTCCTGCGCATGGAAGACGCCATGCGCACCAAAACCGTCGACGCCGTCGCCGTCGTCGAACCCTTCCGCAGCCGCATCCTGGCCGCCGGCACCGGCAGCCGCTTGGCCGACTTCGTCGCTGAACTCGCCCCCGACATGGTAGACACCTTCTGGATGGCCCGCGGCGACTGGGCCCGCAGCCACACGGACGTGATCGCCGCATTCCGCGCCGCCCTCGCCGACGGCATGGAGATCACCCTCAACGACCGCCCCGCCGCCCAGGCGATCGAGAAATCGGCCTTCGGCGCGGTCGCCTCCGTGGTGCCGACCTACTCGACCTCCATCACCGCCGACGACCTCGCCTTCTATGGCGGCCTGGCGCTGAAACAGGGCCTGCTGACACCGCCGGCGCCGGACTATCAGGCGATCGTCACCAAGTAGCGGCAGCGCTTCTTTATTAACCAAACGAAGCGAAAGACTTTTGAGTCGTGCGAGTCCAGTGCGCCGCGACGACCCCCCGAAATCCCTAGGTCGGCAGATGCGCCACGACCGCGCTCCAGTCTCGGGCGGGATCCAACTCCGTCAGCTCCGCTAAAATCTCCGCCTGCGTCTGCGACCAGGCTCCCACCACATGGGGCGCGTCGCCATCCGCCGGCTGCCAGCTCATCTCAAGCCGGATATCGTTGGGATCATGGAAATAGATCGACCGCGTCCCCGCGCCAATCTCGATCGGGCCCAGGACAATAACCCCACGCGCCCGCAGCCGCCCCATCACCGCCTCGGCCACCGCCTCCGTCACCACCATCGACAGATGCTGCATCCCACCCCTGGCATTGCGATCGGCCTGCCCAACCTCCGCGGCCGGCAGTTCGAAAAACGCCAGCAGCGAATCATTGCCAAGATCGAGAAAATAATGCCGCAACCGCTCCCAGGGCGGATTGCCCCGATTGCCCGGCCCGACACCCACCCCCTCAGGCACCCGCATCGCATGCACCAGCTTCAGCCCGACCACCTGCGTGTAGAAATCGATCGTGCCGGCCATGTCCGTGGTGTTCAGCGCCAGATGATGAATGCCCCGCACACCGCCCGCTGCCTGCTTGCCAGCGTGATCCGCCATGCCGTCCTCCCCGCATTTCCCCCTCCAACCCTACCGCCCGGGCCGCAGCCCTGCCAATGCACCGCCAGCCCTTGTGCAACACGCGGCCATCGTTACGCTGACCCTACCACCGATACACTCCATCGGAGCCACCAAGTGACCATGAAACACCGCCTGCCCGCCGCGTTGCTGGCCCTGCTGCTCGCCACCCCCCTGCTTGGCCCGCAGGCCCACGCCGACGAGGCGAGCGACGACATCGCCATCGCCAACAGCCTCGCCGCCATGCTGCGCGCCGGCCGCGCGGTGATTTCCGCCAACCAGGATCGCATCAACGACCCCGCCCTCGGCCCGAAAGGCCTCGATGGCAAAACCGTGCTGAGCCAGGCCGTCATCAACTACCGCACATCCACCCAGTCCGACCCGCTTGCCACCGACCCCGCCTCCCGCCAGGGCAAACTTCTCCGGCTTGAGATGGACGCCATCGTCAGCGTGGTCGACAGCCAGCAGGAACGCATCAACCAGCCCGGCGTTGGCTTCAAGGGCTTCATCCCGGCCGTCTTCTCCCGCCTGGTCGGTGAGACCTTCACCAGCGCCGCCGGCGGCTCAGCCGGAATGAGCGTCACCGCGCCCGCCAATCTCGTGCGCAACCGCCGCTGGCGCCCCGACGCGCTGGAAAGCCGCGTCATCTCCGAGAAATTCCTCGCCCCCGGCTGGCCCCGCGGCCAGGCCTACACCCAGACCACCGCGCGGGACGCCGGCGGCCAGGAATTCCGCATGCTGATGCCGGAATATTACGCCGCCTCCTGCCTCACCTGCCATGGCGGCCCGAAGGGCAGCATCGACATCACCGGCTATCCCCGCGAGGGCGCGGCCGAGGGCGACCTCGGCGGCGTCATCTCCATCCGCCTCAGCCACTGACACGTCACATTGGAATGATCGAACCAACCGCCCTGCTCAGCCGCGTCTCCATCGCCACCCGACTGATCGCCCTGTCGGTGATCCTGGTCGGCATCATGCTCGGCACCGCGCTCTATCTCTCCCGCGCGCTCGACCGCGCCGCCGACACCGCTGTGCAGTCCGAACGCCTGGTCGCGCTGATCGATGCCAGCCACGCGGTCGACGACAAATTCGCCGACCTCCGCTACTGGCTCACCGACCTCGCGGTCAGCCAGCTCACCCTGTCGGAATCCAACGCCAACGTCGCCCGCGACGAACTGCAGGACAAGCTCGACACGCTCGCCCCAAGCGAACCCGAACTCGCCGCCGCCATCCGCGCAGAAGTCGCCCGCTTCGACGCCCTGGCGATGGAGGCGGTGGAGGCCTACACCCAGGGCAAGCGGGTCAATGGCAACGCCAAGCTCGCCGAGGCGCGCGAGCACGGCCAGCAGATCGACAGCCAGCTGCAGAATCTCGAGATCACGCTGATCCAGCGCGAACAGGCCGTGCGCGACGCCCAGATCGCCTCCTCCGCCTCCGCCACGCGCGTAACCCTCGGCGTGGTGCTCGCCGCCATCCTGCTCGCCACCCTGCTGACCATATTGGTGGTCCGCTCGATCCTCTCCCCGCTCGGCCAGCTGGTCGCCGCAGTTGAGGCCACCGGCCGCGGCGACGTCACCGCCCCGCTGCCGCCGGCCTCAAAGGACGAGCTGGGCTCGATGACCTCGGCGATCCATCTGTTCCGCGACGGCATCACCGAGCGCGCCCGCCTCGAGCGCGAGGCCGAAACCCAGCGCCATCGCCTGATCGACGCCATCGAATCGATCAATGAGGGCTTCATCCTCTATGGGCCGGATGACCGGCTGGTGATGTGCAACTCCAAATTCGCCGCCGGCATGGCCGGCATGGACGACGTTATGCTGCCCGGCCAGCACCAGCGCGAGCTTCTGGAAATGGCCATCGCGCGCGGTGTCGACGATCTCGGCGGCATGACGGCGCCAGACTGGATCGCCCAGCGCCTCAACACCGGCCGCGAGCCCGCCGGCGTGCGCATCACCCGCGCCGGCGAGCGCTGGCTGCAAACCTCCGAACGCCGCACCGCCGATGGCGGCATGGT
>CAIVDX010000051.1 GCA_903904805.1 uncultured Rhodospirillales bacterium | reverse complement strand
TGGTCTCGCGCTGCTCGTTCACCCCGGCCGGGCGGGCGATGCCCCAGAAATTGGTGGTGGGCGTGCCGGGCTCCCACACTTTCGGGCGTTGCGGGCGGTCCTTGTGCCAGGGGCGCGGATCAAACCAGCCGACGCTCTCGTCGCTCATCTGGTCGAGTTCGGTGAACAGCTCAACCATGATGCCGTCGGGGTTGGTGTGATAGGTGTAGATGTTGTGGCCGGGGCCATGGCGGCCCGGGCCCCAGCTGAGCGGGAAGCCGTGACGATCAAGTTCGTCGCAGGCGTGCTTCACATGGTTCCAGTCATTCAGCTCGAAGGCGATATGGTGCATGCGCTGCACCGGCCCGCGCAGGAAATTCACCGTGTGGTGATCGGGGCTGCAGCGCAGGAACACGAAAAAGTCGCCGATCCAGTCTGAGACACGGAAGCCGAGCGCGGTTTCGTAGAATGCGACCGTCTTCTGCACATCGGGCGCGAAAAACGCGGTATGGCCGATCTTGCGCGGCACCACGCCTGAGGTGGGTTTGCGCCTGACCGGCTCGGCGATGCGCTGGATGCACACGCGCACGCCGGCGGGATCGGTGACACGGACCTGATCCGAGATGCCCGGGCCAGTGTCGCTGAGGCGCTCGGGCGACAGGCCGAGGCCGCGGAGGTGATGCTCGACGTCGGACAGTTCATCCTCGGGGCCGATCTGCAGGGCAAGTTGCCCGCAATGGCCCTGATCCCCGGCGCGCAGAACCACCGAAAGCGCGTCGCCCGGACAGGCGAGCCAGGCGGTGTCCTTGGTCTGGTCGATCAGCGAAAGGCCGAGAACGTTGGTGTAATATTCAGCAGATCGCTGGATGTCCGCACTGTCGAAGGTGGCGAATCCAAGACGCTTGACCGGAACCATGATGACCTCCCTGTTTCTGCCCCGCAGAGTGCCGCGCGCGCGGCTGACTGTCCACCGGCGGTCGGGATACCAAGAGCCATCCCGCCGCCCGAACGGGGAATGAATTTCAGAAGTTCTTTGATTCTTTCATGCAAGAAAGGCCTATCCCTGCCTATGGCAGCTTGCGCACAGCCTCGGATGGCAGATATGCGGTCGACACGATCTGCGCCTGTGTGGGTGGGTTGCTGACATTGTAGGCCGCCGCGTTCAGATCGATGGTCTGCTGCACGCGGGCCGGATCGAGCGCGCCCCAGCCGTGCGCCTTGATGTAGGGTGTGACGAAGCCGGTATCGATCACCATGTCGAGCCGAGCGCGCTCCACCTTCGGGTCCAGCAGCTTGTCGCGCTTGATCACATTGGCGATCGCCGCGGGGCGATCGGTGATCGCGCTGTCCAGCCCCTGGATGGTGGCGGTGATGAATTTGGTGATGAGGTCAGCGTGATCCTTCGCCCAGGACTCGCGCACGATCAGCGAGGAGCCATACACATCCACGCCGAGATCGGCGAACGCGAGTGTGACGATCTCCGATTGCGGCACACCGGCACCGACGATGTTGAAGATGGAGGTGATGGTGAAGCCTGTCACCGCATCTGCGCGGCCCTGCACCATCATCGAATCGCGCAGGTTCGGCGCATAGATCTGCCATTTCACCGAGGCGGCATCGATATTGTTGGCCTTGGCGAAGGCCGGGAAGAGCAGCCGCGCCACGTCGGCTTCGGCGGCGGCGATGGTCTTGCCGGCGAGGTCGCTCGGCTTGGCGATGCCGCTCTTTTTCAGCGCCATGACGGCGGCCATGGTCTTGTCGTAGATCTGGAACACGCCGAGCACCCGATTGTCGGCATGGCCGGCGTTGAACTGCACCAGTGCGTTGATGTCAGCAAAGCCGATATCGTAGGTGCCGGCAGCGATCTTGCTGATCGTGTCGGTGACGCCGAAGCCGCGATCCATCGTCACGCTCAGGCCCTGCTTCTCGTAGAAGCCCTGGTCGGCGGCCTGCACGAAGCCGCCGTGATAGCCCTGATAGGACCAGTCGAGCGAGAATTTCACCGGTGTCTGGGCGTGCGCGACCGATGCGGTCGTTGCGAGCAAGCCGAGTATCATGGCGCGGATCATCACGGGCTCCTGCGAATTATGTGCGGTGCAGCGTAACGCACATCGCAGAACACGCAACCAGTACAGCGCATTCCGCTTGACCCCGGCGCAAATTGACCGCATACGGTCAATCTCGGGAGGGACAACAATGTCCATGGAACTCGTCTATGGCCGGCCAGGCCATCTGATTCGCCGCGCGCAGCAGGTCGCCGTCGCGCTGTTCAGCGAAGCGTGCAGCGCATTCGACCTCACCTCCGTGCAATATGCGGCCCTTGTCGCGATCCGTGAAAATCCCGGCGTGGACGCCACGCGGCTGTCATCGCTGATTGCGTTCGATCGTTCCACGCTCGGCGACGTGCTGGAGCGGCTGGAGAGCAAGGGCTGGATTCGCCGCGCCCCCTCGCCGGCGGACAAGCGGGTGAAGCTGCTGCACATCAGCCAGCCTGGCGCGGATGTGCTCGACATTGTCGATCCCATCGCCGAGGAGGTGCAGGAACGCATTCTCGCCCCGCTCGCGCCGGCCGATCGGCTGACGCTGATGCGGCTGCTTGAGCAGCTGGTCGATACCGACCGGGCACGGCCTGCCGCATCCGTTCCTCCACAAAAACATCCTGTCGCTGCATCGGAGTAGAGCATGTCTGACACCCGACCTTTCATCATCATCGGCGGCGGCATCGGCGGCATGGCGGCGGCCATCGCGCTTGGCCAGCGCGGCTTTGCCTGCCACCTGCTGGAGCAGGCGCCCGCCTTTGGCGAGGTGGGGGCCGGCATCCAGCTTGGGCCGAACGTGTTCCGCGCCTTTTCCGCTCTTGGCGTGCGCGAGCCGATTGTGGGCGAGGCCTGGTTTCCGCAGCATCTGGAGATGCGCGATGCGCTGACCGGTGCGTCGGTCACCAGGATCCCGGTCGGCGAGGCCTTCGGCAAGCATTTCGGCGAGCGCTACGGGGTGATCCATCGCGCCGACATGCACAAGGTGCTGATGGAACGGGCGATGTCGTTCAGCTCCAACACGCTGGAGGTGAATGCGCGCGTCGAGAGCTTCGAGGATACCGGCGCGGGTGTGCGGGTGCAGATGGCGGATGGCCGCACCATCGAGGGGCGCGCGCTGCTGGGCTGTGATGGGCTATGGTCGAAAACCCGCGAGTATGTCGTGGGCGATGGCAAGCCGCTGGTCTCCGGCCATATCGCCTATCGCGCCGTGCTGCCGCGCGCGGAGGTGCCGGAGGATCTCTGGTCGGAGGATGTGATCCTGTGGGCCGGGCCGAAGACGCATCTGGTGCAATATCCGATGCGCCGCGGCGAGCTGTTCAACCTGGTGGCGGTGTTTCATTCCGATCGGTACGAGGAAGGCTGGAACACCGAGGGCGACACGGATGAACTCACCAAGCGCTTTGCCGGCGAGCGGCCGGAAGTGCTGCGCCTGCTTGAGCGCATCGAGACCTGGAAGATGTGGGTTCTGTGCGATCGTGAGCCGGTCAAGAACTGGACCAAAGGCAATGTGACATTGCTGGGCGATGCCGCGCATCCGATGCTGCAATATCTCGCCCAGGGCGCGAACATGGCCTGTGAGGACGCGTTGCGGCTGGCCATTGAGGTTGAAGCAAGCCCGGACGATCTCAACGCGGCGTTCGTGCGATATCAAAACGCCCGCTATCTGCGCACCGGGCGCGTGCAGACCATGGCGCGCGTCTATGGTGAGTTCTATCATGCCGCCGGCGTGAAGGCCGAGCTGCGCAACATGATGCTCGCCGGACGCACCCAGGAGCAGAGCTGGGCGGGAATGCAATGGCTGTATGGCGGGAGCTGGTAGTCAACATGACTTATGCAGACGGCAAGATTCTCGCCGAGGTGATCGACGGTGTGGGTGTCATCACCTTCAACCAGCCCGAAAAGCACAATGCGATGTCGGCCGGCATGTGGCGCGGCACCGAGGAGGCGCTGATCGCCTGGGAGAATGACGACGCGGTGCGCGTGCTGGTGATCACCGGCGCGGGCGAGAAGGCATTCATCTCCGGTGCCGATATCAGCGAGTTCGCCACTTTGCGCAGCGCGGCTGATGCGCAGGCGGAATATGATCGCGCCACCTCGGCCGGGCGTGCGCGGCTCGCCAGTTTCCCCAAGCCTGTCATCGCGCGCATCGGCGGCTGGTGCCTGGGTGGCGGTCTGGCGGTGGCGATGCAGGCCGATATCCGCATCGCGACCGAGGGCAGCACATTCGGCATTCCCGCCGCGCGCCTTGGCCTCGCCTATGGCTTTGACATGGTGCAGACACTGGTGAGCCTGGTTGGGGCGGCGAATGCGCGCCGCCTGCTGTTCACCGGCGAACGCATCAACGCCACCGAGGCACTGCGCATCGGTCTGGTCAACCAGATGGTGGCAAACGACAAGCTGACCGAAACGGTTGACGCGCTCACCCGTACCATCGCCGACAACGCGCCCCTGACCATCCATGCGGCCAAGCTGGCGGTGCGGCAAACCTTGCTGTCGGCGGCGGAGCGGGATACGGCTGCGATCGCGGCGGCCGTGGCGGCGTGTTACGCGTCGGCGGATTACAAGGAAGGCCGAGCGGCTTTTGCGGAGAAGCGGTCGCCCAAGTTTCAGGGCAAGTAGGGAAGATCGTTCTTTTTTGAAAAAGAACCAAAAAACTTTTGGACATTGGGTGATACGTTGCCGCAACTGCGACACCTGACTCCCAGAAGTTTTTTGCTTCTTTTTTTCAAAGAAGAAGCGCTACTCTCTTCGCAGA
This sequence comes from uncultured Rhodospirillales bacterium, assembly GCA_903904805.1. Lineage (GTDB taxonomy): Bacteria > Pseudomonadota > Alphaproteobacteria > Acetobacterales > Acetobacteraceae > CAIVDX01. The sequence continues at coordinate 1,576 of CAIVDX010000051.1, read as the reverse complement.
TGACGGTGGCCCGAAAGGGCTGAAACGGGAATGCACAGCGCCTCGGCGCAAGTGCGGCTGCCCCCGCAACTGTAAGGCGACGAGCCCGGACCATCGTGCCATTGCCTCCCGCACCGGGATGGCGAGAAGGCGGACCGGGCGGTGATGCGCCAGCCAGGAGACCGGCCGCCATCGAGAGTGCGAGCACGCGACGGGCGGGGTGCACCGGCGCAGCGGGAGAAAGACCCGCGCTGCAATCGTCCCATCACATCGTTCGCGCATGCGGACGATCTGCCAGGAGTTGCAGCGCATGCGCCGCATCCACGCATGTCTCTCAGCACCCTTGGTGTTGGTGTGTTCACTGGGCCACGCTCAGGATATTCTGCCTCAGACGGTGATCACCGCGACCCGGGCGCCCACCGCGATTGAGGATGTTCCGGCCGGCGTGACGGTGATCGACCGCGCGATCATCGAGGAGCGCGGCTACACCACGCTGGTCGATGCGCTCAGCGCGGTGCCGGGCCTGCATGTCGTGCAGTCCGGCGGACCAGGCAGTCAGACAAGCCTGTTCGTGCGCGGCGGAGACAGCAACCAGGTGCTGGTGTTGCGCGACGGCGTGCCGATCAATGATCCCTCCTCGCCATCAGGTGCTTTCGATTTCGGCAATGACAGGCTTGAGGATGTCGAACGCATCGAGATCGTGCGTGGGCCGATGTCAGGCGCCTATGGCACCGGCGCGATCATGGGCGTGGTGAACATGATCTCGCGCCAGGGCAGTGGCGATCCGCATGGCAGTGCGGAGGCCGAGCGGGTCAGTGGCCCCGGCGCGGCCGGCCGCGCGACCTATGGCGGCAGGAACGGACCGGTCGATTATCAGATGAGCCTCGATGGCACCACCAATGCCGGCTACGACCCCACGCCACAGCGCATGGTGGGCATCTATAACAGCACATCCGAGCCGTTCTCGTCGGCGGCCGGCAGCATCAATCTCGGCATCAATCCGGACGCCAACACCCGGATCGGGCTGTTCGTGCGCGGCACCAACAGCTTCAACAGCCTCAACGATGATGGTTATCCAGTCTATGACAATGCGATGGGGGCGGCGCATGTCAATACGCTGTTTGGGCGGCTGTCCGCGACGACGAAACTGCTGGATGTCTGGCAAACCACGGTTTCGCTCGCCGGCAACCAGGCGGATCGGCGCTACAGCAATCCGCTCGATCCGAATGATCCCAACATGGCATTCGAGGAGTCGCGCTACCACGCCAGGCGCGGCGGTCTGCAATGGAACAACATCGTCACCCTGCCCGCCTCCGGCGCGCTCAGTGCGGCGACATTGACGTTCGGCTATGAGCACATCGCGGATTCCGCCAACACGCGGGTGAACAATGCGTCGTTTGGATATCCCTATCAGGATTCGGTGAACTCCAGCAGTCGGACCAATGCCGGCTGGCTCGGGCTGCAGGGCACGCTCTACGGGATCCTCGATGTCAGCATGCAGGTGCGGGATGATTCCGTGTCGCAATCAGGCAATGTTGGCACCTGGCGCGCCGGGGCGGTGGTGACTCTGCCAGAGCTGTATTCCCGCATCCATGCC
>CAIVDX010000050.1 GCA_903904805.1 uncultured Rhodospirillales bacterium | reverse complement strand
GATCTCCTTGATGTCCTTCGCATCCAGATGCAGCACCAGATGCCAGCCCAGATCCGGCAGCCGCGCGACCACACGGTTGAACACGTCCATGTCCGGCCGACCGCCCAGATGCTGCACGAAATTGAACCGCACGCCGCGAATGCCGCCGGCGTCCAGCGCGTCAAGCTCGCTGTCGGTCACGTGGTCATCGACAATCGCCACGCCGCGCCAACGCCCGCCGGACCAGGCGATCGCGTCGATGCAGGCGGCATTGTCGGTGCCATGGCAGCTCGCCTGCACGATCACCGAGCGCTCGATGCCAAGCGTCTTGTGCAACGCGTCGAGCGCCTCCTTGGGCGCGTCGGGCGGCGTGTAGCTGCGATCGGCGGCGAACGGGAAGATCGAAGCGGGGCCAAACACGTGGCAATGCGCGTCGCACGCACCCGGGGGCATCTTGAAATTGGGCGTGCGCGTGTTGGGATTCGGCCCCGGAATCGGCTTGGTCATCGTGTTCCCCCAGCATCATCGTTCTTACACGATCGATTGAAACAGATGTGTAAGAGGCGAGTCAATCCCTCCCACGCCGCGGCATGATGGCGATCGGCGCGCCGGCGCGGGGGATCACCCGCCACAACCGGAACGGCTCGGCCAGACCGCCAGACCCCATCCGCGCGGCGGTGCCGATCTGGATGGCCTCGGCCCAGATCGCCGGGTCAGGGTCGGTCAGCCGGCGCGCGCTCTGCACCAGCAAGCCAGCGGTGCCGGCGAGCCCGTCGGCATTCGGCAGCGCGAACAGGCGCCAGCGCGCATCGGCCGAGAGCACCGGCTGCGGCGTGTCCAGATGCCAGGCGAGCTCCGCGCCGATGCCGTACTGGTCGGCGGCGATGAAGGCCAGACCCTCCCGCGCGCGCATCGCCTCGGCCTGGGCGGCCAGCGATGGCCAGCCGGCCAGCCGCAGCTGTGCGGGGTCCTTCAGCGGCGGAAATGGCGCGATAAAGCTGGCGGCCTGGATATAGACCAGCGCGGACAGCGCGAACCCCAGCCACATCGCCCCCCGCCAGGCCCGCCCGGGCAGCGCGGCCGCGGCAACCAGCGCCGCCGGATAGACGATGCCGGGCCAGTTGCCCTGCACCCGGTCGCCAAAGGCGTGCTGGATGAAGATCAGCGCCGGCAGCGCCACCAGCGCGCAGATCAGCAGGGCCGCCGGGTCGCGGCGCATCAGGCGCAGCTCGTGGCCGGTGCCACGCAGGATCAGCCAGAAGATCAGCGGCGTGGCGAGACCGATCTGCCCGCCGACCAGCTCACCGAGAAACTGCGCGGCACGCCCGGGCTGCCAGCTCTCCACCCGGCCGCCCTGGCGCAGCAGGCTCACCCAGCCGTGATCCGCGTTCCACAGCAGCACCGGGGCCACCAGCGTGAGCGCCAGCAGCGCGCCGAGCCAGGGAAACGGCGAGCGCCACCAATGGCGCCAGGCCGGATGCATCAGCGCCACCGCGATCCCCAACGGCAGAAAGATCGCGGTGTATTTGCTCGCCCCCGCCGCGCCCAGTGCCAGACCAGCGGCAAGCCACCAGGCGCCATGGCCCGACCGCAGCGCCCGCGCCACCGCGGCCAGTGCGGCGACGGCGAAGAAGATCAGCGGCGTGTCCGGCGTCATCGCCACCGCACCCGCGCCCAGCAGCAACGTGGCGTTGAACAGCAGCACCGCCCGAATGCCCGATCCCGGCCTGAGATCCTCCGCCGCCGACGCCATCAGCACCGAGCCGAGCACCGCCGACAGCGGCGACAGCAGCCTGATCCCCAGCGTGCTCTGCCCCGCGATCGCGGTGCCAAGCCTGATCCAGAGTGCCACCATCGGCGGGTGATCCGGATAGCCGGGCGCGAGGGCACGAGACCACACCCAATAATAGGCCTCGTCCGCCGAAAGCGGAACGATGGCCGCGACGAGCAGCCGTATCGCGGTGAGCAAGATCAGGGCTAAGCTGCAGCCCCAAAACGACTCCAGACTCACAAAAGTGTGTTGGTTCTTTTTTTCAAAAAAGACCGAAGACACTTGTTCTTTTTTGAAAAAAAGAACCAAAAAACTTTTACTCCTT
>CAIVDX010000049.1 GCA_903904805.1 uncultured Rhodospirillales bacterium | reverse complement strand
GCGAGGGGGCGCGATGCCCCCTCACCCCGTGCGGTCAGGCGCCAACGGCGTCGGCGACGCATTTCTTGGTGAAGCTGGTCTTCGCCGCACCATACAGCTTCTTGTCCGCCGCGGTCTGGGTGCAGACGGCGGTGGCATCCTTGGTGCATTTCTTCACGAAGCTGGTCTTCGCCGCACCGGCCAGGTGCTTGTCGGCGGCATTGGCGGTGCAGGTGCCATCGGCCCAGGCGGGGGCAGAGGCAAGGCTGAGCAGGGCGACGAGAGCGAAGGCTTTCATGGCGATGATCTCCCAGACAGCCCGCGCGTGATTGCAGCGAGCCTGGCCGCGATCCTATCGGAGCGCGCGCGCGCCGGGCAATTCGATCCAGAGCAACACCGGGTCAAGGTGCTCGCCAAAACACCCAGCCAGAGCGTGTCCAGCGCGTCACACCAACGCGGTCACGCTCTAGGCCGCATCCCACGGAAACAGCGTGAAGCCGCCACGCTCGGCGTCATAGGCCTCCACCTCGCCGCTGCCGATGTCATAGACCCAGCCATGGATCGACAGCGTGCCCTCCTCCAGCGCCTCGCGCACGCACGGATGGGTGAGCAGATTCTCCATCTGCACCACCACATTCAACCGGGTGAGGCGCTGCAGGCGCGAGGCCTCATCCTCCGGCCCGCCATCGCACATCAACTGCGCCCGCGCCCGCGCGCCATGGCCAAGCCAGCGCGCCACTGCCGGCATCTCCGCCAGCGCCTCTGGCCTGTAGATGCCCTTCACCGCGCCGCAATCCGAATGGCCGCAAACGATGATATGGTGCGTGTGCAACGCCCGGATCGCATATTCGATCGAGGCCGACACCCCCACCGCGCGCTCCTCATAGACCGGCGCGATGTTGCCGGGATTGCGCTCGATGAACAGCTCGCCCGGCCCGGTATGGGTGATCAGCGAGGGCACCACCCGGCTGTCCGCGCAGGTGAGAAACAACGCCTTGGGCTCCTGCGCCCGCGCAAGCCGGCGGAACAAAGCCCGCCGCGCGGGAAATATCTGGCTGCGAAAGCGCCGCACGCCCTCGCCCAGTTCCTCGATCGTGTCCATCGCCCTGCCCCGCCGATATTTCGTGAGGATGGCGTGTCTATCTGCTGCCGTGAAGCGGCAAGGCGCGCGAATCGCTCTAGGGCCCGGCAGGGCCGAACCCCTGCATCGTCAGCGGCGCCAGATCGGGCACGCTGTCCAGCAGCCCCGCCTGCTCGATCGCCTCGGCGGTGGCGCGCAGTTGCGCCTGGCTCATCCGCCCGTCGCGCGACCAGCCAGCTTCGGTCATCGCGATATACCGCGTCGCCACGCTCTCCGAGAGGCCGTTCACCCGCGCGGTCAGCCGCGCCGTCTGATCCGGATGCGCCAGCATGAACGCGATCGCGTCATGCACCCCGGCCAGAAAGCGGCGCAGCACGTCCGGATGGGCCGCGATGAAATCGGTGTGCGCGAACACCAGCGAGCTGATCACGTCCTTCACCATCTCGGCGGCATTGACCACCACATGGCCCCTGCCCTGCTCCTGCAGGCTCAACCCCAGCACCAGATCGCCCACCGTGGCATCCACCTGGCCTGACAGCAGCGCCGCCGTCTGCCCCGACAGCGAGCCGCCGATCGAGACCGGATTGACCTTCTCGCCCGCAGCCCACTTGCGAAAATGCGGCAGCTCCATCGCGAACCAGTAGGTGTAGGAGCCGGTCGTGGTCACCCCCACCCGCCGCCCCTTGAGGTCCTCGGCGGTGCGGATGGCCGGGTCGGCCGCGCTGATCACCACGCTGAAGGGCTCGTTCACCACGCCATACACGCCCCGCTCGGGCGAGCCTTTCACCAGAAAGGCGTAGTCGGAGCCGCCACCAAAGGCCACATCTTCGGCCCCCGCGATCATCGCGCCATGCAGCTTCGCCCCACCCCCATAGGTGGTGGGCTGAATGTCGAGCCCGAAGCGGGCGAAAATGCCGTTCTCCAGCCCGACATCGACGGCACCGGTGAAGATGAAGGCCTGCGCGGCGAACCCCACGCGCACCGGGTCGGCCGCAAGCGCGGGCAGGCAAAATGTGGCGAACAGCGCGATCAGCCAGCGCATGGCTTTCCCCCTGGCGATGTTGGTCTTGTTGCCGCCAGCCTAGCGCCGATCCGGCAGCTGCGACCAGCCCGCCGCACGGCTTGCGAGCCCGCGGCGAAGCGGCCAGATTGCCGCCCCCATGGCCCAGCCCGACACGCTCCGCGCCTCCGCCGCGCATCAGGCGATCCTCCAGCGCGCCCAGCGCCTCGCCGAAAAGGGCGACCCGGCCGGCGCGCGCGACCAGCTGATCCGCGCCATCCGCGCCGCCCCGGACATCGCCGACTATCACGGCTTCCTCAGCCAGGCGGAGTTCGCGCTCGGCCATCTGGACGCCGCCGAAGCAGCGGCGCGCCAGGCCCTCGCCCTGCGCCCCACCGACCCCGAGCTGCATGGCTGGCTCGCCCGCGTGCTGCGCCGAAACGGCCACAAGATCGCGGCGATGGCCTGCTACCGCGCCGCCCTGCGCCTGCAGCCCGGCCATTGGTCGGCCGCCGAACTGCCCGACATCCGCGCCGAAATCGCCGCCTCGGTGCAGCACTGGCACCTGCCGATGCTCGCCGACACCCCCCGCAACGACGCGTTCGACACCGCCCTGCGCGCCCTGGTGCGCCCCACCGACATCGTGCTCGACATCGGCACCGGCACCGGCCTGCTGGCGATGATGGCCGCACGCGCCGGCGCCGCCCATGTCTATGCCTGCGAGATGGACCCCGCCCTCGCCGACCTCGCCGTGGAGATCATCCGCCGCAACGGCCTCGCCGAGCGGATCAGCGTGATCGCCAAGGCCTCGACGGATCTGGTCGTGGGGGCGGATATCCCCGCCCCGGCGAGCCTGCTGGTCACCGAGACCTTCGATTCCCTGCTGATCGGTGAAGGCGCGTTGGCCACCATCGCCGATGCGCGCGCACGTCTGCTCACGCCGGACGCCAAGGTGATCCCCGCGGCCGGCCGCATCATGGGCCAGCTGGTGAGCGCGCCGATGCTGCGCCAGGTGCATCCGCTGCGCACCATCGCCGGCTTCGATCTCAGCGCACTGACCGAGCTCGGCCTGCCCAAGCGCTTTCATCCGCTCATGCCTGGCCTGGAGCACTGGACACCCCTGAGCGCGCCAACCGAGCTGCTGCGGATCGGCTTCGAGGGCGACGTGCCAGCCAGCCGACATTGGGCCGCCGATCTGGCGGTGACACAGGGCGGCACGGCGGAGGCGCTGCTGCTCTGGCTGGAGCTGGAGATGGGCGACGGCGCGCTCTTGTCCGCCGCGCCGGGCGGCTCGGTGCGCCACTGGAACCCCGTGGTCTATCTGCTCGACGATGATCTGGATGTGACGCCCGGGTCCGCAGCGCGCGTGTCAACACGCCTGAACGGCCTGACCCTGGAATTCACCCTCGCCTAAAACCACCGCCCTCTGCGCCGCAAACCTGCAAAAGGTCTTTGCGTCGTTCTTTCAGGAAAGCAGCGCCGTCCCTACCTCTGATAGGGAAACGGCAGCAGCAGACCCACCGGCATCTTCATGGCCCCCGGCAGAATGATCTGCGCCCCGGCCGCATGATCCACCAGCATCTCCCGGCACGCCCCACACGGCGGCACCACCGCCAGCGACTGGTCAGGCTCACCCGGCTTGGGATGCCGCACCGCCACCGCGGCCACGATCGGTCCGGCGCGCTCCAGCACCGCCCGGCCCAACGCCACCGCCTCGGCGCACACCGACAGCCGACCAACCGTCGCCCCCAGATGAATGCCGGTCCAGACTCGCCCCTGCTCATCGCGCAGAGCGGCGGCGACGGTGTGCCAGAACGGCTTATGATGGGCGCGCAACACCTCACGCGCCGCCTCGAGCAGCGCGAGATCATCCGCATCAAGCGGCGCCGCACCCACCGGCGCGGGCTGAAGTGGCAGGAAATCCATACCCCAGAGACTGCCGCCTGCCGCCGCACAGCACAAGCTGGCCGGGTCCGGGTGCGGCCCGACCCGCTTTGGCGCAACCGAGTCTGGGTCTGTCTTCAGGAGGAAGGCCTTCTTTTTTGTAAAAAAGAAGCAAAAAACTTTTGAAATTGGGGACCGGTGGCGCTTCAGCAGCGCGGCTCCAGGCTGCGGGCTGTTGCCTGATAAAGGCCGGTTCGACGCCCTGAAACCACAACCGGGAACCAATCTTTTAGGACAGGTTTTCACAACGCTGCATGCGCCCCGCCAGGTCCGTCGGGCGTGACGCCAGGATTCATTACATTTTTTTCTGAAAACCGCAAAAAAGCATTGCAATCCAACACGGATACTGTGTCAATTTTTTGTCTATTTTGTATCAAAAATCGCTTTAGCCGCGCATCTTCGGACATTGCCGACCCCGGCGGATGGACGATGAGGCTGCCGGGAAGGCGTGAAGGAGGGTTTCATGGCGATGAACACACGCAACCTTGTGGCGCTGGTCACCGTGGCGTCGTTGATGTCACCGACGTCTGTCTTCGCGACGGCCCTCACCGTGCAGTCCAGCGGAATCACAGCAGGCACGGCACTGTCCAACGGCACCTATTACGGAAACTTCGACGTGCCATCGGCCGAACTCGCCGCCGGCCTCACCACCGGCTCCGGAATCAGTTCCGCCACAGTCGAATTTGATTTCGGCCCCGATGGGAACGCCTCCTTCACGTATAATCATTTTTTTCTCTATGACACTGGGTATCGAGAAACCTTTTCGACGTTGACTACCTATACCTATACGGATTCTTCTTATTATGATTATTATACATATGGAACGACTGGCGGAAGTGCCAGCGTGAGCATCGGCTCATCCAATACCCCCATCGGTAATGGAACAACAACATACTCTTACCAGACAGATACAGGGGTCAGCAGCGCAATTCAGGAGTCAAGCACGTATATTCAGTCATCGTCAGGTCCCGGTTATATCTACGTATCTGGGAAGCCCTACGCTGTAACGATCACGACCTACTATTACATTGATGAATGGGACTACTTCGATACTATAATTAACCATTACGATGGACCATTTAGCATCTTAGAAACCATCACCGACCCCACGCTTCTGGTCGAACTCTCCAGTGGCTCAACCTTCCCGTTCAGCATCAACGCCGCCGGAAACGTCGCAATGACCGCTGCCACCCTGACGCTGAATACCAGTAGCAGCGCCGGCGACAGCACCGGGCCGGTCATTCCGGAACCCGGCAGCATCGCGCTGCTGCTCAGTGCCCTTGCTGGCACCGCCGCCGTCCGGCGCCGCCCGCGGACCTGAAGCAGGTCGACATTACGGTCTGCTGCTTCCGCCTGGGCATAGCGGAACGCAGCAGGCTCGCCTGATCAAGCCGCCCGCAGCACCAGCGCCCAGGCGGCGTCCGGCCCTGCGATTATTCCGCGGCTTCCGCCTCGTCGCTGTCGCCTTCCTCGGGTGCCGCCATCAGCGCATTCGCCACCGTGCCGGACTGGTCGCGCACCTTCTTCTCGATGTCCTCGGCCATCTCAGGATGGTCACGCAGGAACTGCTTGGCGTTCTCACGCCCCTGCCCGATCCGCTGGCTGTCATAGCTGAACCACGCGCCGGATTTCTCCACCACATTCGCCTTCACGCCGAGATCGATCAGCTCACCCACCTTGCTGATGCCTTCGCCATACATGATGTCGAACTCCACCTGCCGGAACGGCGGCGCCAGCTTGTTCTTCACCACCTTCACCCGCGTCTGGTTGCCCACCATCTCCTCGCGGTCCTTGATCGCGCCGATGCGCCTGATTTCCATGCGCACCGAGGCATAGAATTTCAGCGCGTTGCCGCCG
>CAIVDX010000048.1 GCA_903904805.1 uncultured Rhodospirillales bacterium | reverse complement strand
GATGCCATCGCGCTCGATGAAGCCGCTGCCATTGCCGAGCATGGCGGTCGCTTGCCGGTGCGCGTCGCGGCCAACCTTCCTTACAATATCGGCACGTTCCTTTTGGTGAAGTGGCTCACGGCAAAAGACTGGCCGCCGTGGTGGTCCAGCCTCACGCTGATGTTCCAGAAGGAAGTGGCGCTGCGCATTTGCGCCAAGCCTGGCGAAGACGGCTATGGGCGTCTGTCGGTGCTCGCCGCGTGGCGCTCCAGCGCGAAGATTTTGTTCGATGTGTCGCGGCAGGCTTTTGTGCCGCCACCCAACGTCACGTCGTCGATCATCCGCATCGAACCGCTCGAAGCGCCGCGTTTTCCTGCGGAGTTGCACGATCTCGAAGCGGTCACGGCGGCGGCCTTCGGCCAGCGCCGCAAGATGCTGCGCGGCAGTTTGAAAGCGCTGGGCGTCGATACGAATGCGTTGCTGGAAGCCGCAAAAATAGAAGGCACCGCGCGTGCCGAAGAATTGTCGCTGGAGCAGTTCTGCGCCCTGGCGCGAGCCCTTAGCTCTGCCCGGTAAGATCGCGAACGAAATCAATTAAACCGGTTTGCCGTTGGCGCTTCAGGCGTTCGGCGCCGATGATCGCCTCAAGTTTTCCATGCGCGCGCTTAATGTCGTCATTGACGATGACGTAGTCATATTCTGACCAGCGACTGATTTCGTTGTTGGCCTCGGCCATGCGCCGCGCGACGACGTCCGCTGGATCTTGAGCGCGCTCTTTTAATCGGCGTTCCAGCTCTGCACGGGAGGGCGGCAGGATGAAGACCCGCACCAAATCGTCTTTTGCCTGTTGCGCCAATTGTTGCGCGCCTTGCCAGTCGATATCGAACAGAACGTCGCGTCCCTCACGCAGCATGTTCTCGACCGGCGTGCGCGGTGTGCCGTAGCGGTTTCCGAAAACTGTGGCGTGTTCCAGAAACTCGCCTTCCTGAACCCAGGCTTCGAAAGTGTCGGGAGTTATAAAATAATAATCCTCGCCTTCGACTTCGTTGGGGCGTTTGGACCGGGTGGTCGCCGACACGGACATTGCAAAGAGCGGATCATTTTGCAGCAATCGGCGAGACAGCGTGGACTTCCCTGCGCCCGATGGCGACGACAGCACCAACATCAAGCCACGATGGGGGATAGTGTTTGCTTGAGGTTCGTTCATGCTCATTCGACGTTTTGAACCTGCTCGCGGAATTGGTCGATCACGGCTTTCAGCGCCAGGCCCACGCGCGTCAGCGCGATGTCCGAAGATTTCGAGCACAGCGTGTTGGCTTCGCGGTTGAACTCTTGCGCCAGGAAATCGAGCTTGCGGCCGACCGGCTCTCTCGAGGCGGCGAGTGCGCGCACTTCGTGGCAATGCGAGACGAGGCGATCCATTTCCTCGCGCGTGTCGGCTTTCGCCGCCAGGATCGCGACTTCCTGCGCCAGCCGTTCGGGCGACAGAGTGTTGTTCGGGCCGAGAAGTTCGGCCATCTGCGCCGTGATCCGATCGCGCAGAAGATGCGGTTGGGCTTCCGCCAGTTTCTGCGCTTCGCCG
>CAIVDX010000047.1 GCA_903904805.1 uncultured Rhodospirillales bacterium | reverse complement strand
CGCCCGCTTGATCCGAGGCTCGCTGTGGCGTGCGAACGACCAGTAGACGTTACGTGGAAAGAACCGAATGATTTCCACCCCATGACGGACCTCGATCGGATACGGCTCCATCTCGGGTCCACAGGTCGAGACTACAGTCACCTGATGGCCCCGGGCAACAAGCCCCTCGCAAAGGTAGGAAACAATCAGTTCCGCGCCACCGGCCATGATCGGCGGATAGATGTTGTTGGCGACGAGAACATGCATCGGCTCAGACCATCCGTGCCAGCCAGCGTGGCAGGTGCTCACGCTGATTGACCATCACGCTTCCGGCGATTGCCCCGCCGGAGAGGCTGATCTGATCCTGCATGCGGGCAACATCGCGCGCACGCGTGCGCTCAGCCTCCACGACCACGACGTTGGCATCCACGAGCGGGGCCATCAACCGCGCAAACGGATCACTCGGCATTGATGGACCGCGCACAACAATGAGATCAAACAGCGGTCGCAACGCATCGAGCTCGATGGCGAACTGCGTGATCGACGCGCTGGGCAACGCGCCGCTGATCCTATCCCGCAACGGCGCGAAATAGAGTTCGCTGCCCACCAACCTTGCGTTGATGCTGCCGGTTGGGGTCATGTTGACCAGTTGCGCGATGGCGCCGCCAGCCCGCCTCGAAAGCTGCACCGCTGGCCGGTTCGTGTCATCCAGCAGCAGCACCCGCTTGCCGATCAGTTGAGCGGCGGTGATGCAGAGATTGACAGCGAGGTCAGCAACCGCCTGGTCGCGACACGCACCGACGAGCTGCACGATCATGCCGCGCCGGGCGCGAGGCTCGTCCGTCCGAGCGATAAGTGTATGGCTCGATGGCGGAGCGAGGCTCGCCTCGATCGATCCATACAGCCCGACCAGTTCGCCGTGATCATCGGGATGTGGCATCGGCAGTTCGATGTCGAGGAAGTCCTTCGTTTGCTTCAGCGAAATACGTTCACCGAGGGCAGCCAGCGTGGTGTCAATCAAGGTCATGATGGCGATGTTCCTCTTGTCAGCGGCGCTGCTTGAGTGTGGCAAGGACCGGCACACCTAGAACGGTGGCCAATTGGCCGGGCTCCACCAGACGGTCGTCCACCGCCTCGGCCAGCAGCATTCCAGCCAGCGCGAGCAATACCGCTGCGGCAAAGCTGACAACGAGGCTGATCAGCTTGCGCGGCCGCGCGGCCTTGTAGGGGTGCGTCGGCGCGTTCAGCACCGCAGCATTGGAGATGCGCTGGCTGTTCAGGGCCGACTTCATCTGTGCGTCTTCGTATTGATGATACAGTGAGCGGAACGTGTCATCGGCCACCGCCAACTGACGTTCGGCCTCGGTGAAAGGCCCACGCGCCTGCTGTAACACCGCCAGACGCGCGTCAATCGCCGCGAGTTCACTGGTATAGATCGCCACCGGCTCGACGCGGCTGCTCGCTTCGGCCGCTGTCTGCAGATATTGCGTCTGCAACGTCTGATATACCGTATTGGGCGACCCCGCCGAACGCTCGCCAACCTCCGCACGGCGCGCGCCCACGTCGCGTTCGGCGGTCGTGATCGCTGCCTTCAGTTGCGCCATCGCAGGACTGTCCGGCGCATAGGTCGCCAGCATCTGGCTTTGTTTGGTGCGCAGATCGCTGAGCCGGGCCTGCGCATCGTCAATCGAGTGATACTTGTCAAAGCCCGGCGTTCCCGCGAGCGTTTGCGGAACACTCTCCATCGCGCGCAGAAGATCCTTGCCGCGCTGACTGGCCTGCGCCAGCTCCGCCTGCGCGGCACTCAGTGCATTTTGCACGTCACCGCGTTGCTTGAGCAGCGCGATGATCTCCTGGTCGATGTCGGTAATTGCGAATTTTGCCTTGAACCCGTCAAGCGCGGCCTGCGCACCGGCCAGGCGCTGCTCCGCCGCCGTCAGCACGTCGCGTTGAAAATGCACCTGCGGATCGCGATACAGCTGGGCCTCTTTGGCAAAATAGAGGTCGATCATCGTCTGCACGATCTTCGGTGCCAGCGCCTGATCCGGATGCAGCAACGCGACGGTGATCACATTGTCCTGCAGCCCGACATCCACGGCGACATTGCGGGACAATTCCCTCACCGCCTCGTCCATCACCGACCAGCTTTTCGGCGGGTCCGCAACGATTTCGGGATAGATCGTCTCCACGCCAACCGTCTCGATCGTCGCCCGGATCAGATCCGGGCTTTGCAGAACATCGGCGTTGGCCAGCACGATTTCGCGCCTGTCAGCCGGGGTGAGCTCGATCGGCGTGGTCCGATCCACCTGCGGAATTGACCGATCACCAAAGCGAACGATCAGCTGCGCCGCCGATTCGTATTTCGGCGTGGTGGTGAACAAGTACGCTGCCGTGGCGAGCACAATTGTGCTGAAGATGTAGAACATCATCCGCCGCCGCCTGAACAGCACCGACAACATCATATGCAGAGATTGCGCGTTCATTGCAGTTTCACCGTTGAGGCCAGGCCATAATTGACCTGCCAGTTGAGTGGCGTGAATTGCTGGAAATACTGGTTCCAGTAGCTATAGGCCTCATAGATGCCCGTGCGCGGCACATAGACCAGATCATACTGGCCCAGGCGAACATCAGCGCTCGGGTCACGCCCGCTGATGGCGTCCATATAATTCACCCGATAGGCGCTCGGTACATCGCCCTCGCCACGGCGCAGGATGAAAATTCCCTCGCGCGCGGCGCCAAGTTTCACACCGCCCGCCCGCGCCACCGCCTGCAGCACAGTGAGATTTGGCCCCACCGTGAGCATCTCACCGGGATTGTTCACCTCGCCGGCGACATACACACGGTTTGGCGCGAAGCTGCGCACCACCACCGAGATCTGCGGCTTCTGCAGCACATGTCCATAGCTCTGCCGCAGCTCCGCCGAGATCTGTGAGGCGGTGCGGCCGTAGGCCGGCACATCCTCGGCCACCGCGGTGGAAATCAGCCCATCAGGCCGCACTGTCACGGTTTCATTGAGTTCGGGGTTGAGGAAAAGCTTCACGTCCAGCACGTCGCCCAGCTGGATCTGATAGGCGGGCAAGGAAGGCATCATCGCGGTGGCCGGCGGCGGCCCCGGCGGAATGCTGGGCATGGTGTCCACCGTGGTGGCACACCCGCCCAGCAGGGCTGTGGCGAGTGCCACGGTGGCGAAACAACGCAAGCGAAGGTAGGTCACGTCTGGCAATTCCCTTATCGTGCGCCGCGGCGGAGCATCACCGCCGGCACCGTCGCGAACAGGATCGCGACATCGGTGCGCAACGACCAGTTGGCGACATACTCGACATCATATTGAACGCGGCGATCATAGCTGGTGTCGCTGCGCCCACTGGTTTGCCAGCGTCCGGTGATGCCAGGGCGGGCGGCGAGATACTGTTCCGCTCCGGTTCCATAACGGCTGAGTTCTGCCTGCGTGATCGGGCGCGGCCCGACCAGGCTCATCTCGCCGCGCAGCACATTGATGAGTTGCGGCAACTCATCGAGACTCGTCTTGCGCAGGAAGCGGCCGATTCTGGTGACACGCGGGTCGTTGGTGAGCTTGCAGCTCTCCTCCCACTCGGCGCGCGCCGCGGAATCGCGCTCCAGCAGCGCAGCCAGGCGCGCATCGGCATCCATCACCATCGAGCGGAATTTCAGGCACCCGAAATGGCGGCCGCGATAGCCCAGGCGTCGCTGGCTGTAGAAGGCCGGGCCGCCATCAAGCATGACGAGCAAAGCAATCAACAAAAACAGCGGCGACAGCAGCGCGACGATCAATGTCGCGGCGAAGCCATCCAGCGCTTCCTTCGCGCCACCGCCAATCGGCCGCGCATGGGCGGCAACGATGGCATCCAGTCGCCGGCTGATCGCCTGCGGGGTGATCGCCTGCGGGCCGATCGGGGCAGTGGCGGCGATCAGACCAGGGCTCGCCGACGCAGTGTTCGGCGGCATGCTGGAGGGAGGCGCACTGATTGAAGGGGAGCTGATGGTTTGGGCGAAACTCATCGGTCTTCTCCAGTAATTGCTGTCGAGACAGATGCTATATTTGTTCTAAACGAATAACAGCCATGTTTTGTATGAATATGAAGCGATGATACTGTAGTGTATTTCGACTTTCTATTGCATTTGCATTGCGTAATTTACGTAAGCGACATTCCGCTCTCCCGCTGATGCGCACCCACATGCGCGAACGGGCGACCGCTCCCGCGGCCGCCCGTCCCGAAGCCGAAGCCGGTCAGATCAGCTGATCGTTGCCTGGCTCCCACTCAGGCTCACATGCCCGAGCAGGCTCGCGGCGTTCATCCCGGTGCCCAGATTGGTCAGCACAATGCCATGCGCCGTGTCGCTGCCGGCATAGATCGCGATCGCCGCGTGACCGTTCACGCTCGTGTCTGCCAACTGCAGACCGCCCGAGACGGCGCTCAGATCGATCGTGAGATGATCCACCCCATATTGGAAGCCCGAAATCACCTCGATCCCGGCGCTCGCGCCAAAGGCATCGGCGATCTCCGCCGGCGCCGCCCCCAGCGTGATGCTGTCCGCACTGCCCTGGAACGTCAGCACCGGGCTCGACATCGACAGCCCAGTGCTCACCGAGGCCGCATCCGCGCCGAAGCTGACACTGGCCGGTGCCACGATGGTGGTCAGGTCCAAGCTGCTCGCCCCACCGCTGCCACTCACCACCAGCGAGAGCAGCTTGCCGTCGGCCGCCAGCACCGCGCTGTTGGCCACCACGTTGGCGACCGTGTCGGTCACCGAAAAGGCGCCGACCGAGTTCATCGCCTGCAGGGTCGCCGCTGCCGATGCCGGGGCGCTGACGATGTCCAGCGAGTTCGCGCTGAACACCGGATAGAACGCCACGCTCGCCGGGTCATAGGCCAGCTGATAGAGCGGATCGACCCCGGTGAGCGTGCTGTAGGTCGACAGCGGCGGCTCGGCGGAAGCCACCGCGATGAAGCTGTCCACCACCCCGAAGCCAACCA
Organism: uncultured Rhodospirillales bacterium; assembly: GCA_903904805.1. Lineage (GTDB taxonomy): Bacteria > Pseudomonadota > Alphaproteobacteria > Acetobacterales > Acetobacteraceae > CAIVDX01. The sequence continues at coordinate 1,781 of CAIVDX010000047.1, read as the reverse complement.
CATTGGGGTTCGCCGCCTCGCTCGCCGCGGCGGACACCGGCACCATCGAGACGGTGAAAGTGAGCCCCGCATTGGTGATCAGCCCGATCGCGCGCGCGTCGGCGGCCATCTGGTTGTAGCTCAGCGGCAGCGTGCTGCTGTCGGTCAGCGTGATCGCGCTCAGCGAGCTCGACAGATCAAGCGGCGTGAGATCCGCCCCAACCGCGGCGGCGGTGTCACTCACCTGGAAAGCCACCACGTGGGAATTGGCCTGCATCGCCGCCGCAGCGGCCACCGGCACGCCGCTGACATGCAGCGTGTAGGGGCCGACGATCTCGGCGATCGTCGCCGCGTCGGCCACGAACTGCGCATAGGTGAGGGTCAGCGAAAGCCCATCGGTCACGCTGATCGCGGTGACGAGCGGACTGGACCCGATGCTGTCGAAGCTGCCGCTGAGATTGGCTGCGGTATCTGCCAGCGTCACGCTCGCCCCCGCCGCCAGCGATACATGCGGCAGGGCGGCGATCACCGCCTCCTGCGCCAGCGAGACGACGTTGGAGGTGCCCGAAATCTCGAACGACACGCCATTATATGTGTAGGAATAGTTGGTGCCGACGCTCAGCCCAGCCGCATTCGCCGGGTCGAGCAGATTGGCCGTGCTGTCCATCACCGTCAGCGTGCTGCTCCACCACAGCCGGAAATTCGCCATCCCCTCCAGCTGGGTCGCCTGCGCGGCGGTCACCAGGTTGGAGGTGCCGGTCAAAATCACGTTGGTGGCGAAGCCAACCCCCGCGCTGTTGGCCCCGTTCAGGATATTCGCCGCGGAGTCGGTGATGACAAGCATCGCCCCCGGCGCGACAGAGAACCCCGCCAGGGTGGAAAGCTTTTCCGCCCCCGCCGCGGTCGCACCATTCACGCTGGTGCCGATCAGCGTGAAGCTCGCCCCGGCCGCCGTCACGCCGGTAAAGCTGTGGTTGAGCAGGTTGGAGACTGTGTCCGCCACGTTCAGCGTCGCCCCGCCGGCCAGCGACCAGCCGGCGATGCCTTGCAGCCGCACCGCCTGCGCCGCATTCAGCGCGTTCGCCCCGGTGATCGACATCGTCGCCCCCGAGGGCAGCGCGAAATGCGGCAGCAGCGCCAGGGCGAGCACCTGCGCCGCACTCACCGCATTCACACCGGCACTCAGGCCCACATGGGTCGCCTTGGCCAGCCCAGCCGCGTTCGCCGGCAGCAGCAGGTTCGCCGCGCTGTCCACCACCAGCAGCACCGCGCCGCTCTGCAGATTGAACGGCCCCATCGCCACCAGCTGCGCCGCCTGCGCCGCGGTCACTGTACTGGTGCCTGACAGCAGGAAACTGTGCGTCGAGAGCGCCACACCAGCCTGATAGGCCGGCGCCAACAGGTTCGCCGCGGTGTCGATCACGAACAGGCTTGCCCCTGGTGCCACCGACAGGCCTGTCAGCCCTGCAAGCTGCGTGGCCTGCGCCGCCGACAGGTAGTTGTAGGTCCCGGTGATGACCACCGAGGCGAGCTTGCCGGCGGTCTGCATCGCCAACAGGCCGGACAGGTTCGCCAGCAGGCTGGCGGCGATGTCGCCGACCGCGACCGCCGCGATCGCATGATTGGCCTTGTAGGCAGCAAGGGCGGTATTTGCCGAGACGGTCATGATGTTCGATCCATGCGGTGGGTGAGGCCCGCACAATGCCGTCCCGCGCCGGCGTCCACACGCATAGTGATGCATCTTTGCGTAAGCCGGTTTCGCGCGCCCCGGGGCTGACGAGGCGCTGCAAACCCCGACGTTG
>CAIVDX010000046.1 GCA_903904805.1 uncultured Rhodospirillales bacterium | reverse complement strand
GCCACCAGTGCCGCGAAGCTGGGCGCGGCGGCGCACGCCAAAGATGCCAGCGTGAACCCCGCGAGGCCCCACCAGCACACCCGCCGATAGCCCACCGCCTCCCCCAGCGCCGAGAAGGGCAGGATGCACACCGCCAATGCCAGTTGATAGGCGTTCACCACCCACACACTCGCCGCCGGACTGACCTCGAACGAGCGGGCCAGCGTCGGCAGCGCAATGTTGGCGATCGAGGAGTCCAGCGACGTCACCAGCACCCCCAGCAGCAGCGCGAACATTGCCCAATGGCGCTGCGGCGGCTGCAGCCCGTCCGTCGGCTCCGCCGCTTTCTGGTGGCTGGTCATGCGAGGCTGGTGCTCCAAGCTGGCATCCCTTTTCGCGGCCCACGCCGCGACGGGTCAAGCCAGCCATCCATTCCTGTGCGTTGAGGCGCTGCGGTCCGACAATATATCGCAGAGGGCGAAAATGCCTGGCCACTTCGGACGAACCCGCCAATGATCGCACGCCTGACGACAGCCTTGCTTGTTGCAATCTGCGCATTGGGCGCGACCCGCGCGCGCGCAGACACCGCGGCCGCGGATACATGCGCGAGCACGTTGCCTCCGTCGGCCCTGGCCCTGTATGAGACCATCGCCCCGCGGGTGCGGCCTGACAGCAGCCTGGAAAGCCTGCTGCGCGCCGAGCTGACTCCGAAGGTGATGTTCGGCGGCATGAGCCGCGCCGATGCCCGGGCCGCCGCCGAGGCCGCCGCCCCGTGCCTGGAGATGCGCAAAAGCTGAGGCTCAGACAGCCGCGTCTTTGAGCCGCGCGCGCAGCCGGGGCGCGGCGAAATCGAGGAACGCCCGCAGCTTCAACGGCAGCAGCGCGGCCGCCCCGTGCAGCAGATGCACTGGCAGAGGCTCCGGCTCGAACCTGCGCAGGATCAGCCGCAGCCGCCCATCAGTCAGCGCCTCGGCGATCTGGTAGGACAGCACTCGCGTGATACCGGCCCCGGCAATCGCTGCGGCGATCGCCGCATCAGCGGTGTTCACCGCCAGTCGTGGCCGGATCGCCACCGAGCGTGCCGCCTCGCCCGCGCCGAAACTCCAGCTCTGCGCGGCGTGCTGGCCCTCGAACATCACGCAGTCATGCTGGTTGAGAGCCTCGAGATCCTCCGGCTCGCCCCGGCTGGCCAGGTAGCCGGGGCTCGCGCAACTCACCCAGCGCACCTCGCCCAGCCGGATCGCCCGCATCGCGCTGTCTTCCAGGCGCCCGATCCGCAGCGCCACATCGACATGCTCCTCGATCAGATTGACCACATGGTCGACCAGCACCAGCCGGGCGGTGATCTCGGTGTGGCTGCCGAGGAAATCCAGCAGCGTGGGGGCAACATGCAGCCGGCCAAACATGATCGGCGCGGTGATCGTCAGATGCCCGCGCGGGGCGGTGTATTCGCCGGCGGCCTGCCGCTCGGCGTCGTCGAGGTCGGCGAGAATGCGCCTGGCCGCCGCCACATAGGCGCGCCCGGCCTCCGTCAGCTCCAAACGGCGGCTGGTGCGGATCACCAACTGGGTGCGCAGATGCGCCTCCAACTCGGACACTTTGCGGCTGACGGTGGCCAAAGGCGTCCCCAACGCGCGTGAGGCGGCCGACAGGCTGCCGCCATCGATCGCGGCGATCAGCGTCGCCATGGCGTCAATCCGGTCCACATGCGGCTCCCAAAAATTGGAAGGAAGACTTCAAAGCATACCGAGTTATGCGCGGCAACGGGGACCCCTAAATCACCGCCACGGCCAATCCGGCCCAACCCTAGGAGCTTCCCCATGTCGCGCATCCCAACCCCCGCCACCATCGTCGACGCGCCCGATAAGTCCCGCCCGATGCTGGAGGCGGTGCAGCGCCAGCTTGGCGTCGTGCCGAACCTGTTCCGTCTGGTCTCGACCAGCCCTCAGGCGCTGGAAGGCTATCTTGGCCTGTCCGCCGCTTTGGGCCGCGGTGCGCTGCCGGCGGCAACCCGTGAGCGCGTCGCGCTGGCGGTGGCCGAGCTGAATGGCTGCGACTACTGCCTCTCGGCGCATAGCTATCTCGCCAGCAATCTCGCCCATCTCGACGCCACCGAGATCGACGCCAACCGTGCCGGCGGGTCGACCGACCCGAAGGCCGACGCGGCGGTGCGTTTCGCGGTCGCGGTGGTCCGCGCCCGCGGGCACATCGCCGCAGCCGATTTCGCCGCCGTCCGCGCCGCTGGG
>CAIVDX010000045.1 GCA_903904805.1 uncultured Rhodospirillales bacterium | reverse complement strand
TTCGCGGTCTTTGTAAGAAAGAATGATCACCGGCATGCGTCCCAGGCGGGGGTTATCGCGAAGCTTGGTCACCAGCTCGATTCCGTTCATCTGCGGCATATCGACATCGCTGATGAGGAGATCGTATTCGTTGAGGCGAAGAAGGTTCCATGCCTCCTGCCCATTCTGCGCGGTAGTCACGTTGTATCCGGCACGAACCAGGATGCGGCGCTCCATTTCCCGCACAGTGTGGGAGTCGTCCACGATGAGGACGTGGGGAGCGAGGCTGCCGCTCTGTCCAACCAAGCTGGTTTGCGGATGGCCGAGAGCGGTCTGGACAAGGTCCTCCATGTCCAGGATGAGCAGTGGAAAGCCATTTTCATCGAGCGATGCGGCGCTGACTCCGGGCACCTTGCCAAGACGCGCGTCCAACCGGCGGACCGACAGTTCAATCTCATCGATGAAGCGGTCGACGGCAAAAGCGATGGAGCCGCAAAACACCAGTGGGCTGGTTCCATGAGGCAGTGCCCGATTGGAGAGACCCAGCAGCGTCCCGAGCGCCACAACGGGGAAAATCTGGCCATCGACATCCACACTTGGCGCGCTATCACCTGGCGTGGGAGAAAGTTCGAGGCTGGCAACGCGATCGATGCGCACCAGCGGCACGGCGTACAGCTCGCCTTCCACCTGAACCCGGATCACCTTGATCACCGAGCGCGTGATCGGCAAGGTAAGCCGGAAGACCGTGCCTCCGCCCGGGTCGTTGGTAACGGTGACGGAGCCACCCGCTTCCTGCACCATCGACTGCACCACGTTGAGGCCGACGCCGCGGCCGGAGATCTGAGAGACCTCTTCACGGGTGCTGAAGCCGGGGAGGAAAAGGAACTCCAGCAACTCGTGGTCAGAAAGGCCGTCCGCCGTCTCCGTCGTCACCAGATTGCGCTGAACGATGCGTTCGCGTAGCTGGGTGGGTTCAATGCCACGTCCGTCATCGCGGACGGTGATCACCAGGCGGCCATTTTCGTGTCGCGCATGTAGCCTGAGCGTTGCTTCGGCCGGCTTGCCTGCAGCGACTCGCGCGGCGGGGATTTCGATGCCATGGTCGATGGCATTGGTGATGAGGTGAGATAAAGGCGCTTCGAGGCGATCGAGAATATCGCGGTCAACGCGCGTGCGTTCCCCCAGAACTTCGAGCCGAACGGACTTGCCCAGCTCCCGGGAGGTGTCGCGGACGAGCCGGGAGACGGCGGTGATGCCGTCCGAAAAAGGCCGCAGCCGTCCGGCCAGGATGGTCCGGTACATACGCTCAGCGGTGCGCTCGTTGGCGCGGGAGATGAGGTCGAGATCGACGTTATGTGCGGCAAAATCGGCAGTCTTCCGTTCCAGCTCTCGCAGCGCGACGATGTGAGCTGGCGGCAAGTTGGCTTCGCCAAGCTCCTGTAACGTGCGTCCAAGCGCACGGTGATCGCGCTCCAACTCCTCGCTGGTCGCTGCCAGATTGCGCGAGGCGACAAGTATTTCCGATGCCAGGGCGAGGATCTGATCGAAGCGGTCGGCGGATATGCGTACTGTGCGCTCACGGCCTTTGGCGTCGCCTGACGGGTGCGCCGCAAAAATGTCTTCTTCGATCTGCAGCGCGGACGTGCTTTGCGCGGCGTTTATCTGCTCCGGCTTTGCAGGTGGTTGCGCGGGCGGAGTAGGAGCCGCCTGTGCCGCATTTGCTTCAAGTGGAATATCCGGCTGCCTCTGACACGAGGCGGCGAAGGCCTCAATTGCCGCCTGGTTAGCTTCAATCCATGCCGCTGTCTCGGCCTCCGGCACGTTCTGTAAGCGGGCGAGCCAATCGGTAGCAGCGAGCATTCGATCGATGTCGCTCGAGTCCAACGCCTGCCCACCCTGGGCCGCAACGAAGCGGTCTTCCATCGCATGGGTCAGGTGGACGAT
>CAIVDX010000044.1 GCA_903904805.1 uncultured Rhodospirillales bacterium | reverse complement strand
TGACCGGGCGCAAGATCATTGTCGACACCTATGGCGGCGCGGCCCCGCATGGCGGCGGCGCATTCAGCGGCAAGGACCCGACCAAGGTCGATCGCAGTGCCGCCTATGCCTGCCGCTACCTCGCCAAGAACGTGGTGGCCGCGGGATTGTCGAAGCGCTGCACCTTGCAGATCAGCTACGCCATCGGCGTTTCCGATCCGCTGTCGGTGTATGTCGAGCTGCATGGCAACCCCTATGAGGTCGACGAGGCCAAGCTGGAGAAGACGCTGCGGGAGATGATGAACCTGCGCCCGCGCGGTATTCGCGAGCATCTGCACCTGAACCGGCCGATCTATGCCGTGACCTCGGCCTATGGCCATTTCGGCCGGGAGCCCGACGAGGAAAAGGGCACGTTCACCTGGGAGAAGACCGACCTGGTGCCGGCGCTGAGGGCGGCTTTCGGCCGCTGAACGTAACTGCGGGGCGGGGCGTAAAACCCCCGCCCGACCGCCTGTATGGCCGGCTGCGTGGCCACACGCTGCGCCCACGCCAGAACCTGCTGCTGGAAGCCACCCTGCCGCGGCTGCGCTTCGATGCGGCACAGGCCGCCGATCCGCTGGGGGCGTTTGCCTCGCGCCCGGACGCGCTGTGGCTGGAAGTGGGTTATGGCGGCGGCGAGCATGCGCTGGACCAGATCGCGGCCCATCCCGGAATCGGCCTGATCGCCTGCGAGGTTTTCGTTTCGGGCATCTGCTCGCTGCTGTCGCGCCTGGTGCCCGAGGGCGGCGAGGCGACCGCAGCTTTGCCGGGTAATCTGCGGCTGTGGGATGACGATGCCCGGGTGCTGCTGCGCCTGCTGCCCACCGGCAGCCTGGACCGACTGTTTCTGATGTTTCCCGATCCCTGGCCGAAAGCGCGCCACGCCAAGCGCCGCTTTGTACATCCGGCGTTTTTGCCGGAATTGGCACGGGTGCTTCGGCCCGGTGCGGAATGGCGCATCGCCAGCGATGATCCGACGTATCAGGCCTGGGTGGCCGAGGTGCTGGCGGCGCAGACGCTTTTCGATGTGCCGCCGCCAGCGACGGAGCGGCCGGAGGGATGGCCGCCGACGCGCTACGAGGCCAAGGCGGTGAAGGCGGGGCGGCGGCCGATGTATTGGTCGGTACAGCGAAAGTAGTTCGGAAAACCGCTGCATTTGTCGCGCGACAGCCGGCCAACTCGAGTTGCAAGCGGATGAACCTCATTAACCTGACAAAGAATTCTATTCCCAGTGCAGCTCAGCAACGTTTAACCTTCCATGGTCAGGCGAGACATCTGGGTCAGCATGATGAAATTTAGCTTGATGGCGATGGCTTCAGTTGCATTTTGCGTCATGACTCTCACGGCTCGGGCGGGCGAAATTCCCGAGGCAGTCACCGCGGGCGTAGCGGCCTATAATCGAGACGATTACGCAGCCGCGTATCGCCTGTTTGCGCCGGAGGCCGCGGCCGGGAATTCCGACGCAGAGGTCAATCTTGGGTATCTCTATGCTCGTGGCCAGGAGGTTCCCACGAATCAGGCGGAGGCACTGCGGCTCTACCGTTTATCGGCGGCGCAGGGCAACGGCGAGGGCATGAACGCGATCGGTTACAAATATCAGTTCGGCACCGGCATTACCGCCAATATCGAGATGGCGGTGCATTGGTATTGCCTGGCGGTGGAAAGAGGTAATCCGCGGGCAATGAACAATCTGGCGATCCTGCACGAGCGCGGCGAGGGCGTGCCGCGCGATATCGAAGAGGCGCGGGATCTTTGGCTGCAGGCATCGGCGCAGGGCCACGCCAACGCCATGATCAATCTGGCGCGATCCTACCTTAATTCCGCAGACGGCCCGGTGGAGCCGCAACAGGCCACCAGATGGATGCGGCAAGCAGCCGCACTCGGGCTGGCGGATGCCGAGAACGCCATGCGCCAAGCCGGCGACCAAGAGGCGTTCCCGCTGCCAGTAGATCATTCGGCCGATATGGTGATCCAGCCCGCCAACGCTCGGTCTGGGCGGGCGCGATATTGTTCCAACGTGGTATCGTAGGTTTGGCGAGCGCAAAGCTAGAGTTGACCTTCCGGCTATCATCTCGAAATCGCAATCATCCGCGATCCAACAGAATTTGTCGACGATTGCCGCACCAGCATGGATGCGCAACTTGCGGCACACCGCGCCTTCGTCGCCCCAGCACGATAGAAAGCCGGTAACGGGCGGTCGGCGATCAAGCCGGAGTGGAAACCGTAGGAAAGCTAGGAGATATCCCACGGCGCGCGCGACAATTCGTGCCAGCGCTCCGCACGGGAAATGCCGAGATCTTTCAGCATGCGGTCGTCGAGCCTGCCCAGTTGCCTCCGCGTTCGGATCACACGCCACCAGACGCGCAAGGCCGCAATGGCCCGCGCGAGGCGGTCGGCGGGGATGTCGCGCAGGAAGCTGCCGGTCCAGGCGGGCGCGAATGAGATTTTAGAGCTACGCATGACCCCACTCCCCTTGCTGGGTGGATATGCGGGAACATGGGCGGGGCAGGAGCATAAGAAAAATGAATTGTTCTGATTCATCGCATCAGTTATGTTGATGTCTATGCAACACCCCGCCGCCATCGATCCTGATCTGCTGCGCGCCTTCATCTTCATCGCCGAGGAAGGCAGTTTCACCCGCGCCGCCGAGCGGGTGGGGCGCACCCAATCCGCGGTTTCCATGCAGGTGCAGCGGCTGGAAGGGGTGCTGGGGCAGAAACTGCTGCTGCGCGGCAAGGGCGGCGGCGTGCAGTTGACCCCGCACGGCCAATACCTGCTGGAGCGCGCCCGCGAGCTGTTGGTGGTCAACGACGAAATCTGGGGCAAATTCCGCACCCCGCAGGTGCATGGCACGGTGCGGCTGGGCACGCCCGACGACTACGCGCTGCGCTACCTGCCGCAGGTCTTGAAGCGTTTTGCCGACACCCACCCCGCGGTGGAGGTAGAGGTGTTCTGCGCGCCATCCGACACTGTCGTGGAGCGGCTGCGGGCGGGCGAGCTGGACCTGACCTTGTGCAGCGAGGGCCAGCAGCCGCCGGACTGGCCCTGTGTAGAGCTGTGGCAGGGGCCGCTGGGGTGGGTGACGTCGGAGCGGTATGCGCCGCATCGGCTCGACCCGATGCCGCTGGCGATTGCCAGCGATGCCTGCCTGTGGGGACGCGCGGCGCGGACCGCGCTGGAGCAGGTGGGAAGGCGGTGGCGGGTGGCGTACACCTCGGCCTCGATGACCGGCACGTTCGCGCCTGTAATGGCGGGGCTGGCGGTGACGGTTTCGGCCAATACGGTGCTTCCGGACGGGCTGCGGCTGATGCGGGCTGATGAGGGCATGCCCAAGCTGCCGCACACCGGCATCGTGCTGTTGCAGGCGCGCGAGGCACGCCAGCCCGTGACCGAGGTGCTGGCCGCGCACATCACCGAAACGTTCGGTCAGGAATTGCGGCGCCAGGACAATCGAAATTAAGGCCCCGCCGAAAACCGCGATGCCGCGGCGATGACCGCTGCCACGATCGCG
>CAIVDX010000043.1 GCA_903904805.1 uncultured Rhodospirillales bacterium | reverse complement strand
GGACCCGTAGTAAAGCCCGCGGAACTTATGGATATACACGACGATGAAGAACATCGATGCGCCGTTGGCGTGCAGGTAGCGGATCAGCCAGCCGTAATTCACATCGCGCATGATGCGTTGCACGGAGTCGAACGCCATCGCGGCATTCGGCGTGTAGTTCATCGCCAGGAAGATGCCGGTGGCGATCATCAGCAGCAGATTGACGGTGGCGAGCGCGCCGAAATTCCAGAAATAGTTGAAATTCTTCGGTGTCGGGAACACCCCGTATTCCTTCTGCATCATCGTGAAGATGGGCAGACGGGTGTCGATCCAGTTGATGACGGGGTTCTTGAACTCGGATGCGTGTAGGCCGGCCATGATGTGCTCCTTCAGCCGATCTTGATCTTGGTGTCGGTCTCGAACGCGTAGGGCGGCAACGCCAGGTTCGCCGGCGCGGGCCCGTGGCGCACGCGGCCCGACGTGTCGTACTGGCTGCCATGGCAGGGGCAGAACCAGCCGCCATACTCGCCGCGCTGGTCGGTTGGCTTGTTGCCCAGCGGGATGCAGCCGAGATGCGTGCAGATGCCGATCACCACCAGCCACTTCTCATGGCCGGCCTTGGTGCGCTCGGCATCGGTGGCCGGTGCGCTCGGATCGATCAGCTCGCTCGGCTTCACCGCCTTGGCCTCGGCGATTTCCTTGGCGGTGCGGTGGCGCACGAAGGTCGGCTTGCCGCGCCACATCACGGTGATCGCCGAGCCCTCGGCGATCGGCGTCAGGTCAACCTCGGTGGAGGACAGCGCCAGCACGTCCTTCGACGGGTTGAGGCTGTCGATGAACGGCCAGGCCAGCGCGCCCACCAGAACCGCGCCGCCGGCACCGGCGACCAGACCCAGAAAATCCCGTTTGGTGCCATCCGTGGGGCCGTGCCCCCCAGTTGCGGAGTGCCCCATCGTAGCGGCAGCGCTGTCGGCCATCGTTCTCTCACCTCTGCACATGCGGCCCGAACGGACCGCACAGGTTGCACGCCATGCGAGCGGCGTGCCGGATTTCGCGCGTGTTGCGGCGCGGGCAAGGTCTCCCAAGCCCGGGCGGCGAGGGCATACACCCTTGCCTGCCGGGCATCAATGTGTGCTCCCTAACACCATCGCTCGGGAGATAGGACCGCAAAAAAATGCCGCAAGACAGCCAGGCCGATACCACCACGCAATCCGCCCATGAGGCGCTGAAACCCACCGCGCGCGCCTGGTTCGAGAACCTGCGCGACCAGATCTGCGCCGCCTTCGAGGCGATCGAGGATATGTCTGGCCATGCGCATGACGACCTGCCACCCGGCCGCTTCGAGCGCACCGCCTGGCAGCGACCGGAGTCGGACGAGTCGGGCACCAAGGGCGGCGGCGTGATGAGCGTCATGCGCGGCCGGGTGTTCGAGAAGGTGGGCGTGAACGTCTCCACCGTGCACGGCACCTTCAGCGAGGATTTCCGCAAGACCATCCCCGGCGCCGCCGAGGACCCACGCTTCTGGGCATCCGGCATCTCGCTGGTGGCCCATCTGCGCTCACCGCGCGTCTGCGCCGCCCACTTCAACACCCGCATGCTGGTCACCACCAAAGGCTGGTTCGGCGGCGGCGGCGACATCACGCCGATGTTCCCCGACCGCCCCGAAGCCCAGGCCGACGCCGGCGAGTTCCACGCCGCCTTCCGCGCCGCCTGCGACGGCTACCGCGACGGCGCCTACGACGAATACAAAGCCTGGTGCGACCGCTATTTCCACCTGCCCCACCGCAACGAACCGCGCGGCCTCGGCGGCATCTTCTTCGACTGGCTCGACAGCGGTGACCTCACCCGCGATTTCACCTTCGTCCAGAATGTCGGCCGCGCCTTTCTCACCAGCTACCCGGCCGTGGTGCGCAAACGCCTCGCCGAACCCTGGACCGCCGAGGAGCGCGAGGCGCAGCTGTATCGGCGCGGGCGCTATGTCGAGTTCAACCTGCTGCACGACCGCGGCACCCTGTTCGGGCTCAAGACCGGGGGCAATGTGGAGGCGATTCTGATGAGCCTGCCGCCGGAGGTGAAGTGGTAGCCACCGCGAGGCACGCGCTGCTTTCTTGAAAAAAGCAGCGCAAAGCGGTGAGGTGGCTAGATGTCCTCGCCTTCCACGTTCGCGCTTTCCGCGAACTTTCGGATTTCGGCGCGCAGCTGCGCGAGCACGCGCTGGGCTGCGTCACCGGGGGCGGAGGTCGGTGACAGCGGAATATCTGGCATGCCATCGGGGCCGACATAGGCCATCGACCATTCCGCGAAGGCACGGCTGGCCAACGCCTCGCGCGCGATGATCTGCACCTGATCGTGACGCGGATCGGCGGCGATCTTCGCATAGAGCAGCTCGACATGCTCGGCCGGCCCCTCCAGCACCTGTGCGAAGCGGCCCGAATTGAACATCAGCGCGCCCGTCACCCCATGCGCGCCATTCCATGCGCGGCTCTTGCCCAGCATGGCGCGGATTTCGTCGGACACCGCGCGCGGCGGGCCCTCGATGCGGTTGCGGCTGACATAGACCAACCGGATGAGAAGGGGGTCTGGCGACATTTCAGGCGAGAGGCTGGCGGCTGCGACCAGCGCAGTTGAAACGCTCGCGCCGCCCCGCGTCAACCGCCTGCCATGCGGCGCGCCTGCTCGGAAAACCGGGCGAACT
>CAIVDX010000042.1 GCA_903904805.1 uncultured Rhodospirillales bacterium | reverse complement strand
GGCAAGATCGACGCGCCATTCGTCGCCGGGCTGGTCGACGCGTTCCACGCCGCGCATCGCAAAACCTTCGGCTACAATTATGCCGGCCAGCAGAAAGTCGAGGTGGTGAATTTCTGCGTGTCCGCCTTCGGCATGATCGATCGGCCGAGCATCGACCCAGCCATCGCAGGCATCGCGCATGCCACCACCAGGCTCGCCGCGCAGCATCATGAGGAAACCAGCGCCTTGCAGAAGGTCATGGACCGGCTGACCTCGTTCATCGGACAGCCTGGGGTTGCTGTTCTGCTCACCCTGGCGATCATGCTCTGGGTTGCTGGCAATCTGGCCGCGCCGATGCTCGGGCTGCGCGCGGCCGACCCGCCGCCCTTCATCTGGCTGCAGGCGGTGATCGGCATGCTGGCGCTGAATGTCGCAGCCCTGATCCTGACCACCCAGCGCCGGCGCGACCAACTGGCCAGCCACCGCGAGCAGCTGGCGCTGGAGCTGGGGATTCTCAATGACCAGAAGGCCTCCAAGATCATCGCGCTGCTCGAGGAGTTCCGTCGCGACAGTCCGGGCGTGTTCAATCGGGCGGATGAAGCCGCCGCGGCAATGGCCACACCGTCGGATCCGCAGGAGGTGCTGGAGGCGATCAAGAGTGCGCAGGATCCCGCTCCTCCACTGGCCGGAGGGGATGTCTGAGTAGTTTCCGATACTGCCGGCTTTCCTACCGTTCTGTCATGTCAGCGTTATCAAATGATCCGAGGACAACCGACATGGCACGCTCACCTCTTACCGGCGCTCGCAATATCGCTCTCCTGGCCAGCCTCGTCTGCTTTGCGAGTGGCCCGGCAATGGCCGCTAATATCGCGCCCAACGGGTCGTTCTCGGGCGCGTTGACGGGCGGTACGGTGATGACCGACGTCACCGGCGGCGGCGCAATCTGGGCACTGGGCGTGACGACATCGCAGATCACTGTCACCGACGGTACTCGATTCATCTCGGGCTTTGCCGATCCCTATCTGGGCACAGCCAACAACATGCTTGTAGCCAACGGCGGGCCGGTCAGCGTCGGTGACAGCTTCAGCGTCAGCAACCCGCTTTATCAGATCGCCACCGGCCCGCTGGCATCGCCGTTCACCGTCACGTTCGACGGGTTTGTATTCGATCTGAACACCGAGGTGGTGACCACCAAGCAGAATGGCAATATCGGGCTGGCCTTCATCGGCACATTGACTGGAGCGCCAGCTGGATACCTGACCGGTTCGGCGGTCGATTTCAGCCTCGGCTTCACCCAATCCAGTCCGACAGGTGCGATCGGCGTGGGCTATTCAATCGACACCCCGATCAACCCGGCGCTGGTTCCGAGTATTGCCGAGCCGGGCGCGATGACATTGCTGACGATGGGCCTGCTGGGCCTGCTGGCGGCGAAAAGCCGCCTCGCGGGGCTTCGGGCCAAGGCCCGCGCGCTGCGGGCAGCCTAGTCCGCTTAGAGCGGGGCTTGACCAGGCCGGGCGCTCAAAACGCCCGGCCGCCCTTCCCTGATCCGCGCGGCGATGCCACTTTCTCGCCAAGCGCAGTTCACGGGGGCAGAGATGGCTGACGATATTTCCTTCGCACGCAACGCAAGCAGCCAGGGCATCGGGGCCTCGACCCCGCGCGTCGAGGATCTGCGGCTGCTGCAGGGGCTTGGGCGCTACACCGACGATCATGCGGTGACCAACTGCGCCCACATGATCGTGCTGCGCAGCCCGCACGCGCATGCCGACATCGTCTCGATCGACACTGAAGCAGCCGCCGCCCTGCCTGGCGTGTTGGGCATCCTCACTGGCGCGGATGCGTTGGCGGATGGGCTGGGTCAGATGAGTTCCACCATCGTGCGGCCCAAGCGCGACGGCTCGCCGATGGCGAGCACCGAATATCTGATGCTGACCGCGACGCGGGTGCGTTATGTCGGCGATCCCGTGGCAATCATCATCGGCGAGACCAAGGCGGCGGCGATGGATGCGGCGGAGGCGATCGCAATCGAGTATGACATCCTGCCCTCGGTCACTGACGTGGCACTGGCCGCCGAGTCAGGCGCGCCGCAGCTCTGGCCGACCGGCGAGGGCAACATCGCCTTCGTGCATGCCATCGGCAACAAGGCCAAGGTGGACGAGGCGTTCGGGTCTGCCGCACATGTGGCGGGTTTCGATTTCCGTGTGTCGCGTCTGTCGGCCAACCCGATGGAGCCGCGCAACGCGGTGGGCATGTACGACAAGGCGGAGGGGCGCTACACGCTGATCACCGGCACCCAGGCACCGCATCAGACCCGCAATCTGATCTGCGAACAGGTGCTGAAGATCGAGACGCACAAATTGCGGGTGATCGGGCCGGATGTCGGCGGCGGCTTCGGGCTGAAGGGCGGCGCCTTTCCCGAGCAGGCGCTGGTGCTGTGGGCGGCGCGCAAGGTGGGGGTGCCGGTGCGCTGGACGGCGAGCCGCGGCGAGTCGTTCCTGTCGGACTATCATTGCCGCGACAATGTCTCGCGCATCGAGCTGGCGCTGGATGCGAACGGCAAGTTCCTGGCATTGCGGATCAAGACGCTTGCTGCCCTTGGCGCCTATCTCGCCTGCCCCACGCTGATCGCGCCGATCGGCAATCTGGGTGGCCTAGCTGGCACCTACACGACAGCTTTCATCGCCGCCGACGTGACCGGCATCTTCACCAACACCCAACCGACCTCGCCCTATCGTGGCGCTGGGCGTCCTGAGGCGACCTATGCGCTGGAGCGTGTGATCGACATCGCCGCCGTCGAGATGGGGATCGACCGCGTGGATATCCGCCGGCGCAACCTGATCCCGGCCAGCGCGATGCCCTACCAGACCGGGCTGATCTTCAACTACGATTCGGGTGATTTCGCTACCAACATGACAATGGCGGTGAAGGCGGCCGACTGGGACGGGTTTGCCGCGCGGCGCGCGTCGAGCCAGGCCGCAGGCAAGCTGCGCGGCATCTCGGTGATCAACGCCATCGAGATCGCCGGTGGGCCGCCGAAGACGCCGATGGATGAAGGCGCCGAGCTGCGCTTCGATGCCGGCGGGAACCTCACCATGGTGCTGGGCGCGCACAACCACGGCCAGGGACATGAGACGGTGTTCCGCCAGATCGCGCATTCGCTGCTGGGCACCGACCCCGCGCGCACCCGCGTGCTGATGGGCGACACTGATGTGGTGGCGCATGGCCGCGGCACATTCGGCAGCCGCACCATGTCGGCCGGCGGTACCGCGGTGGCTCTGGCTGCCACGCGCATCATCGAACGCGCCAAGGAACTGGCCGGCGGCATTCTCGAGGCCGATCCTGCCGACATCGAGTTCGACGCCGGCAGCCTGCGCATCGCCGGCACCGATCGCGCCATCCGCATCGAGGACGTGGCGAAGATCAGCTACATCCCAGGGCGAATGAAGCCCGGCCAGGAGGTGGGGCTGAACGCATCGGCGGTGGTGTCACCGCAGGACGCGACCTTCCCGAATGGCACCCATATTTGCGAGGTCGAACTGGATCCGGAGACCGGGGTGGTGGCCGTGGTGGCATATACGGTGGTCGATGATTGTGGGGTGATGATCAACCCGATGCTGGTGATGGGGCAGATCCATGGCGGCATCGCGCAGGGGCTGAGCCAGGTACTGTTCGAGCGCATCGAGTATGACGAGAACGGCCAGATCGTCACCGCCAGCTTCACCGACTATGCGATGCCGCGCGCCGACGATATGCCGCCGATTCATATCGAGACCAACCCGGTGCCCACGCCGGTGAATGCGCTGGGGGCCAAAGGTGCCGGCGAGGCGGGCACGGTGGGCGCGCTGCCGGCGGTGATGAATGCGATTATCGACGCGCTGAGCCCATACGGGATCAGGCATATCGACATGCCGGCAACGCCGGAGGTGATCTGGCGCGCGATGGCGGCCGCCTGATCACAAAAAGGCCCGGCCGGGTGGTGCCCGGCCGGGCAAGTCTGGGGGAGGAAAGTCAGTCATCAACGCCAACGGGGATTGGCGCCTTGATACGGCACTGCCGCAAGGTGCGGCGCGTGCCCTGGTCAGACGGGAGGACCCGCCTGTGAGTCAGCCGCGCTTGCGCAGGGCCCGGACGACGATTGTTGCGCCGACGCCGAGAGCAAGGAACGACAAACCCATTGGCTCAGGCACATTCACAGGTGGCGTGGCGAACGTGGGAACTGCGGCCGCCAGGAGCAAACAACCAAACACCGCCTGCGTCAGAGTCTTCATCGGTCACCTCATGGGGTCGGACGTGAAAAGGGAGCGCGTGGGTGAGTTGTGCGCTATCAGCCTTACCTGGCCTGGAACTTGGTCGTTGGCGCGTCTGATAAGGAATTTATTAGAACCAATATTTACAATGCCGAGTCATGTTTGGCACTGAATTGTTGAATGCCGCGGCT
>CAIVDX010000041.1 GCA_903904805.1 uncultured Rhodospirillales bacterium | reverse complement strand
GGTGCTGGCGAACGGGCAGGGCCGGCATGCCGACGCGCTGACGCTGATGCGGCCGGTGTTGGGGACGATGTATCGCATGGGCGGCAGCCACGCGCAGCAGGACGTGCTGGAGCAGGTGTTCCTCGACTCCGCCCTGAAAGCCGGGTCGGAGCGGGACGCGCGGTTGCTGATGCAGCGTGTGGCCGGACGGCATCCGGTGGCGCCCATCCGCCGCCGGGGCTACGCGATGGCCGCCGCGCTGGTGTCGCCAGGCATCGCGGTTGGGACAGCGTAGCTGACAGCGCTAGGCGGTAAGCCTTTGGTCGTAGGACTCAGGTGGTAAGTCTTCAGTCGTAGTCCATTGAATAATACCGCCCGGCGGTTACAAGACCGCATCTGACCTCGCCCGATTGGCGTAACTTTGGAGATACCATGGCCGCCCACTGGTTGGTTAAGTCGGAGCCGGAGGCGTTCTCCTGGGATCAACAAGTTGCGAACGCGGTGGAGCCTTGGACCGGCGTACGCAACCACATGGCGAAGAACAACCTCAAGGCGATGCGCCAGGGGGACCTGGCGTTCTTCTACCATTCGAATGTCGGGAAGGAGATTGTCGGTATCGTGGAAGTGGCGAAGGAAGCCTATCCCGACCCGACCGCGGAGAGTGGCGACTGGGTTTGTGTCGATATGCGGGCGGTACGTGCGATGCCAGAACCCGTGACCCTGGCTGACATTAAGGCCGATCCGGAGCTGGCGGACGTCGCCCTGGTGCGGCAGTCGCGCCTGTCCGTGATGGCGATCTCGGAACCGCATTGGGACAAACTGTGCCGCATGGGTGGCCTGCCGGAGGGATGGAAACGGTGACCTTGTCCAGCATGCGGACCCTTTGCCAAATCACCGATATCCCGGAGAACGGGGCCAAGGGCTTCCCCGGGCCGGATGGCGCGTTCACCGGACTGGTCGCGGTTCGGCGGGACGACGATGTCTACGTTTACGAAAATGCCTGCCCCCATATCGGAACGCCGCTGGACTGGACGCCGGATCGGTTCCTGTCGGTGGACGGCAAACATCTGATCTGCGCCACGCACGGTGCCGAGTTCACAATCACCGACGGACTGTGTATTTCAGGCCCGTGTCGGGGCGACCGGTTGACGCCGGTCAATTTCGAAATCCGTGACGGGGTTATTCTCGTCTCGCATCGTGGCTGACTTCGGTTTGCCTCGCACAACGGGTTACACAGGGTAGTTAAGGAAACAAACGTGGAAGCGAATACACCGACGCAGGATCAGGTCTTTCCGGTACGAGCCGATTTCGCTGAAACGGCGCATATCGACGCGGCCGGCTATCAGGCGGCCTATAAGCAGGCGGCTGAAGATCCGGATGCCTATTGGGCGAAAGAGGCCAAGCGCCTGACCTGGCAGAAGTTCCCGACCAAGATCAAGAACACCAGCTTTACCGGCGATGTCTCGATCAAGTGGTTCGAGGACGGCGTCCTGAACGCGTCGGAGTCTTGCCTCGATCGCCATCTGGCGGAGCGCGCTGATCAAACCGCGATCATCTGGGAAGGCGATGACCCGAACAGCAGCCGGCATGTGACCTATCGCGAGTTGTACGATCAGGTCTGCCGCATGGCCAACGCCATGAAGAGCCTGGGCGCCAGGCGCGGCGACCGGATTACGATCTATCTGCCGATGGTGCCGGAAGCGGCCGTCGCGATGCTCGCCTGCGCCCGTATAGGCGCGATCCATTCGATCGTGTTCGGCGGGTTCTCGCCGGACAGTCTCGCCAACCGCATCGAGGATTGTGGCTCGACTCTGCTGATCACCGCCGATGCCGGCCGCCGCGGTGGCCGTTCGGTTCCCTTGAAGGCGAATGCTGACGAGGCGCTGAAGACGTGCCCGAGCGTGAAGAGCGTGATCGTGGTACGGATCACGGGGGCGGCGACGGAAATGGTTGCCGGTCGCGACCATGATTACACCGAACTTCTGGCCGCCGCGTCCCCCGACTGCCCGGCTGAACCGATGGGGGCTGAAGACCCGCTGTTCCTGCTGTACACCTCCGGCAGCACCGGCAAGCCGAAGGGCGTGCTGCACACCACCGGCGGCTATATGGTCTGGGCGAGCTACACGCATGAAAACGTGTTCGATTATCGCCCAGGCGACGTCTATTGGTGCACCGCCGATGTGGGTTGGGTGACCGGACACACGTACATCATCTATGGCCCGCTCGCCAACGGCGCGACCACACTGATGTTCGAGGGGATTCCGAACTATCCTGACACCAGCCGGTTCTGGCAGGTCATCGACAAGCATCAGGTCAATATCTTCTACACCGCGCCGACGGCGCTCCGTTCGCTGATGCGTGATGGCGACGGCCCAGTGCTGAAGACATCGCGTGCGTCGCTGCGCGTGTTGGGCAGTGTTGGCGAGCCGATCAATCCTGAGGCCTGGTTGTGGTATTACAACGTGGTTGGGAACAAGCGGTGCCCGATCGTCGATACCTGGTGGCAGACGGAAACCGGCGGCATCCTGATCGCCCCGCTGCCGGGCGCCACGGCCTTGAAGCCGGGCTCCGCGACGCTGCCGCTGCCGGGCGTCAAGCCGATTCTGGTCGATGCCGAGGGCACCGAACTGACCGGTGCGACCGAGGGCAATTTGTGTATCACCGACGCATGGCCGGGCATGATGCGCACGGTGTTCGGCGACCATGAGCGCTTCATCCAGACCTACTTCAGCACCTTCAAAGGCCTCTATTTCACCGGCGACGGCGCGCGGCGCGACGAGGACGGCTATTGGTGGATCACCGGCCGCGTCGACGACGTGATCAACGTCTCCGGCCACCGCATGGGCACCGCGGAGATCGAGAGCGCGCTGGTCGCCCACCCGAAGGTGGCCGAGGCCGCGGTGGTGGGTTTCCCGCACGACCTCAAGGGCCAGGGCATCTACGCCTACGTCACCCTCGTCGCCGGCGAGGAGCCCACCGAGGCGCTGCGCAAGGAACTGGTCATCTGGGTGCGCCACGAGATCGGCCCCATCGCCAGCCCCGACGCGATCCAGTGGGCGCCAGGCCTGCCAAAGACCCGCTCGGGCAAGATCATGCGCCGCATCCTGCGCAAGATCGCGGCGCACGAGGAGAGCGGGCTGGGCGATACCTCAACGCTCGCGGATCCGTCCGTTGTGCAGGATTTGATCAGCAACAGGGTGGGGTAGGGGACAGCCGGCGGCAAATTCGCTGGTCCTGCCTCCTGCTACCTGGTCCCAAAAATTGCCGACCCGACCCGCACATGCGTCGCACCGAGGCGGATCGCGGTTTCGTAGTCGGCCGACATGCCCATTGAGATCACGCCCAGCCGGTGGCGGGTCGCGCGGTCGGCGAGCCAGGCGAAGTGGGGGGTGGGGTCTTCGCCGGTGGGGGGGACGCACATCAGGCCGGCCAGGGCTGGGCCGAAGCGGGACTGGCAGGATAGGATGAAATCGTCGGCCTCGGCGCGGGTGATGCCGGCTTTTTGGGGTTCGTCGCCAACATTGATCTCGATGAGCAGGTCGCAGCCGCCCAGATGCGGGGCGATTGCGTCGGCCAGGCGGGG
This sequence comes from uncultured Rhodospirillales bacterium, assembly GCA_903904805.1. Classification (GTDB taxonomy): domain Bacteria; phylum Pseudomonadota; class Alphaproteobacteria; order Acetobacterales; family Acetobacteraceae; genus CAIVDX01. The sequence goes on along the minus strand of CAIVDX010000041.1, from coordinate 8,687 downwards.
GCGGTCGAGGCTTTCGATGCGATTGGCGAGCGCGCAGGCCTGTTTGGCCTTGTTGGTCTGCAGGCCGCCGATCAGATGCAGGCGCAGATCGGGGTGCTCGGTGCGCAGGGCAGGGAATTTGGCGGCGGCCTCCTGCACGCGGTTCTCACCGAAGATGGTCTGGCCGGCGGCGAGCGCGGCGCGGATGGCCTCGATCGGGTGGGTTTTCGAAACGGCGACCAGGGTGACGCAGCCGGCGGGGCGGCCGGCGCGGGCGATGGCGGTCTCGATCCGCTCGCGCACACGTGCGAGATTTTCGCCGATATTGGGAGGGGGGTCGGCCTCGGGCATGGATCAGAAGCTCATCGCATGGGCGCGCGCGGTCAAGAGTCGGATGCGGCACCGGCGTGGGCCGCCGCCGTTATGGCTGTTCACCGACACTGGGCGGATCGCCGATCCGGTGGCGGCGGCGGCGCGGCTGCCGAAGGGTCTGTGTGGGGTGGTGCTGCGCGACGACGGTCGGCCGGACCGGGCGGCGCTGGCGCGACGCCTGGCGCGTGTGTGTCGGCAGCGGCGGCTGGTGTTGGTGGTGGCGGGCGATTGGCGGCTCGCGCAGACGGTGCGGGCGGGCATTCATCTGCGCGGGGGGTGTGGGCGGGTGACTGGGCGCGTAACTGGGCGCGTAACTGGGCGCTGTGGCTTTGGCGCAACAGCCTCGGTGCATGACGGGGCGGATCTGCGGCGCGCGGCGCGGCGCGGGGTGGGGCTGGCTTTCGTCTCGCCGGTGTTCCCGACGCTGAGCCATCGCGGTGCGCCGGTGTTGGGTGCGGTGCGGCTCGGTTTGTTGGTGCGGCGCAGCAAAATGCCAATAGCGGCGCTGGGCGGGATCGATGGCGTGTCGATAAAGCGGCTGGGGTGGCGGGTCGGCGCGGCGGCTGCGATTGGCGCGCTGCTGTAGAGTGCGCGCGGACGGCAGGCCTGCCATGTGGCAATACAGCCACAGTGTTTCGAAAATGCCGCGAATTGTCACACATGGCGTTGCTCGAAACGTCATCAGGTCGCCATAGTATCGCAGGTCTGGCTGCCTTCCTTGGGCGGTGCGTCGTCTGGTCCCCATGTGGGTGGCCGTTGGGGCACGGGGTTTCAGGGGTTCGGGCGGGGCCTGATGTCACCGCCGGCGCGATCCGGCGTCACGAGGAGGATACCATGCGCAAGCTTCTGCTGGCCACGACGGCCATGCTCAGCGGCGGCCTGGTTCTGGCGAACACCGCCAGCGCCCAGGTCAAGCTGAATGACGGAACCGCCTACACCACTCCGTTCGCCATCGGCGGCGGTATGGGCACCGAGACTTCCCAGCCGGGTAACATCGTTGTTCACTTCAACGGCCGCTTCAGCTCCTATTTCGGCGCGTTTTTCGATCAGGGCGCGAACGGCAACATCAACAACGCCGGCGCCAAGGCCGTGATGCCGAGCGGTGTCTACAAGCAGAACGTCACTGCGATGGGCGACAATGTGCGCCTGTATCCGGGCTTTGACGGCGTCGCCGCCAACGGCCTGCAGTATGGTGTGATGCTCGAGTTCCGCAACGACCAGAAGAACCCGTCCGGCTATGGCGGCGGCGCTGGCGCGACCACGGGCAACGTCGGTCTGGTGAACTCCAACGTTCTTGGCGTCGCGAACCCCGGCACGACGATTTACAACGACGTGTCCGCGCGTACGCGTGACAGCCTCTACACCTATCAGAGCTGGGGCTATGTCGGCACACCCTCCGCCGGTATCTTCCGTTTCGGCATGATGCCGCCGTCGAACGGCATGCTGCTGGTCGGCACCATGGAGAACTTCAACGACGGCGGCTGGCACGGCACGCAGTCCAACGGCGGTCTGCTGGGCGTGTCCTGGCCGATGATCGACAACGGCATCGTCGCTTCGGCTGACGGCATCCAGTACCTGTCGCCGCAGCTTTATGGCTTCGACTTCAGCGCCACGTTCCAGCCGACTGGCGCTGGCGGCAACATGTGGGCGGGCTGCGACTTCGGCATCGCCGGCACGGGCTGCTCGCGTCTGACCACGTCGTCCAACCCGAACGATGCGCGTCGTCGCACCGACTGGTTCGACATCGCGGCTCGCTATCGTGGCACCTTCGGTCCGGTCGGCGTCGCTGCCCAGATCGGTTACGTGCAGGCTGGCGTGATGAAGTACAGCGGTTCGATCACCGGTGTGCAGAGCGCGACCGGTGGCTCCTACACCAACACTCTCACGGGTGCTGCCGGCACGATCGCTCCGCTGAACGCCTACAGCACCTACAAGCCGCTGAAGGAAGGCATCATCGGCGGCACGGCCAGCTTTGCCGGCGCGATGATCGGTGGCCACGCCGAGTGGGGCGATGGCGACTTCCAGCAGCAGCTGACCCCGGTCGCCGGCAAGCGCTACAGCGCGATCATCGGCGGCGCCACATACACGATGGGTGCGGCCACCTTCGGTGCGCAGTATCTGTATGTCCACGCCCCGACCGCGATGAGCTCCTCGGCCATCCACATGCGCACCTCGCAGGGTCCGTATGTTGGTGCCCAGTACATCGTCGCGCCGGGCATGATGACCTATGTCGGTTATCAGTACTCGATGCTGCACCAGATGGGCCTCGACTTCGTCCAGAACGGTGCGGGCACTGCCAACAACACCGTGCACTCGTCCTATCTGGCCGCGGGCACTGTGTTCTCCTGGTAAGTTTCCACCAGGACGCAGACCACAGAGAGGCGGCGGGGAAACCCGCCGCCTTTTTTGTTGCCGACAGTCCGTTTCGCTTCGTCACGGTGCGCGACCCGGCACTGCCTTGGCAGCGCCACATACCGGCGCTATAGGCCACCGCTGCGTGCCGAGGACCGGCCGCACGGAGGATTCCCATGCGTCGTGTCGTTGCCATCATGCTGTCGCTTGCCCCGCTTACCGGATTGGTGGCGTGCAACAGCGAGAACAGCCGCCAGGTCGGCTTCAACGAGTATTTCGACGATCAGAACAGTGGTGGCGTGAAGGGCAAGTTGCTGGGCGACCAGGGGCTGGCGTTTTCGAGCTTCGATCGCAGCAACAAGGATGAGGCCGGTGCGGGCGCGCTGGGGGTGAATGCCTTCCTGTGGCGCGGCGCGCTGGACACGCTGTCCTTCATGCCGCTGGCGTCGGCCGACCCGTTCGGCGGGGTGATCATCACCGACTGGTATGTGCCGCCGGGCGGCGGCGGCGAGCGGTTGAAGGCGACGGCCTATATTCTCGGCCGCCAGCTGCGCTCGGACGGCATCAAGGTGAGCGTGTTCCGCCAGGTGCTGCAGGGCAATCAGTGGATTGATGCCTCGGTCGCGCCAGGTACCGCCAGCGAGCTTGAGGATCGGGTGCTCGCCCGGGCGCGCGAGCTGCGCGCCCAGTCCGCGAACAGCTGAGGCTTCCCTGACGGGCTGCTGGACCCGACTCTGACGCGAAATCTAGCCTCGGGGACAGTCTTCAGGGGAAGTTTGGGGCATGCGCGCGATTGTGCTGCTCGCCGTTTTGCTGCTCTCGGCCTGTGCGGGGTCGCGGCAGGGGCCGTCCTACGTCACCGGCAGCGATTCGACGGAGTGTGCGCCCTTCGCTCGCGCCGAGACCGGGATCGATCTGCATGGCGATGCGGCGGATTGGTGGCCGGAGGCGCGGGGGCATTATGGCCGCAGCCAGGTGCCGGAGCGCAACGCGGTTCTGGTGTTCAAGCGCGGGCCGTCGCTGCCTTATGGCCATGTGTCGGTGGTGCGCAAGCTGGACGGGCCGCGGCGCATTCTGGTGGACCAGGCGAACTGGGTGCATCACAAGATCAGCCGGGGCGAGCCGGTGATCGATGTGTCGCCGAACAATGACTGGACCCAGGTGCGGGTCTGGTGGAGCCCGGCCGGCACGATGGGGGCGACCGTCTATTCCACCTATGGTTTCGTGCTGCCGCATCGCTGAGGCGTGATCCGGGCTCTGGCTGAATCGCGGGGGGCGGTTCAGAAAACGAGGATGCAGGACCCCACACGTTCCGCCGCGTTCGATCTGCTCACCGCGGTGTTGGAGAAGCACCGCTCGCTGGAGGATGCGCTCGACGCGTTGCCGGCGATGGAGGCGCGCGATCGGGCGGCGGGGCACCGGCTGGCGGCTTCGGTGCTGCGCCGGGCGGCGAGCCTGGATCTGGTGATCGAGCCATTCCTCAAGCGCGCGCCGCCGGAGCCGGTGCGGCATCTGCTGCGGATGGGGGCAGCGCAGGCGTTGCTGCTCGATACACCGGCGCATGCGGCGGTCTCGACCATGGTGGATCTGGGGCGGGCGCGCGGGCTCGCGCCGTTCGCCGGGCTGGTGAACGCGGTGCTGCGCCGGGTTGCCGAGGGCGGTGCCGCGCTGCTGGAGGGGATCGATGGGCCGCGCACCGACACGCCGGCCTGGCTCTGGGCCAGCTGGGGGCGGGATGCGCGGGCGATCGCGGTAGGGCATCAGACCGAGGCGCCGCTCGATCTCAGCCTGAAGCCGGGCGTCGCGCCGCCGGAGGGTGCGATCCTGCTGCCAAATGGCACGGCGCGGATGCCGGCGGGTACGCGGGTGACCGAGTTGCCGGGGTTCGAGGCAGGCGATTTCTGGGTGCAGGATGCCGCGGCCAGCCTGCCGGCGCGGCTGCTGAATGTTCATCCGGGCGAGCGAGTGGCCGATTTGTGCGCCGCGCCCGGCGGCAAGACCGCGCAGCTTGTGGCGGCGGGCGGCATCGTCACCGCTGTTGAGCGGGACGGGCATCGGGCGAAGCGTCTGGCGGAGAATCTCGCGCGGCTGAGGCTGGAGGCCGAGATCGTGGTGGCCGATGCCGAGCGCTGGGAGCCAGCGGACAGATTCGATGCGATCCTGCTGGATGCGCCGTGCAGCGCGACGGGCACGATCCGGCGGCATCCGGACATTCCCTGGCTGAAGCGCCAGAAAGACGTGACCACGCTGGCCGGATTGCAGGACAGGCTGCTGTTCGCGGCGATCAGGATGTTGAAGCCGGATGGTCGGCTGGTGTTCGCCACCTGCTCATTGCAGCCGGAGGAGGGGGTGGGGCATCAGCTGCGCACCGGGCTTCGGCCGGACCCGCTCCGCGCCGAGGAGCTGCCGGGGCTGGAGGATGCGATCACGCTGGATGGCCAGCTGCGCACCCATCCCGGCATGTGGGCCGAACTGGGCGGCATGGATGGGTTCTTTGCCGCCCGGTATCTCAAGCTCGCGTGACGGCGTTCAGTCTTCGCCGACAGGCGGGGCAACGGCGATCGGGATCTCGCGCAGGGTGGGCTGGTCGCCCATGCCGGGGGCTTCGTCCTCACCGTCGTCGTCGCCGATTTCCTGCTCAAGCTCCTGCTCGAGCGTCCGGCGCGGGCCATTATGCTGCGGCGGGGCCGGTGGCGGGGCGGCCTGCGGGGCCTGACCGCCCTGCTGGCCCTGCTGGTTCGCGGTGGCCTGGTTGATCGCGCCGATGATGCGGAAATAATGCTCGGCGTGCTGGAAATAGCTTTCCGCCATCACGCGGTCGCCGGAGCTGGTGGCGTCACGCCCGAGCTGGAGATATTTCTCGAACAGCTGCTGGGCGGTGCCGCGGATGCGCAGGTCGGGGCCTGAGCTGTCGAACACGTGGTTGCGGTTGAGCGGGATGTTGCCGTTGTTGTGACGGATCGGACCGCCGCCACCACCACCGCCGCCACCGCCATTGTTGCCGCGGTGATTGCGTCCACGCATGCGCTTGATGTTCATATGCTCGAGCAGCCCCTTCGATGTTGCGAGCCGGCAGCCTGATGGCGCGAAGGACGGTCCTTCAGGCCTGGATCGGGCGACAATGGCTTCGACCCGGTGCGCCCAAGACGGCGCGGAACCCGTGTTGTCCATTCCCGAAACGGAGATCGCATTTCAATGTCGGGGTGGGCACGGGGTTGGGCCAAAGACCCAAACCGGACGGACGTCTTGTAGTCCGCTCCGCGCGCCGCGCCAAACGGTTTTTTTCGGGCGTGGCCGAGATATCGGCGTGATGCCCGGCGCTCACCACTGGTTGGCCTTGTCCTCATCCTCGGCGTTGGCCTCGACCCAGGCGGATGTTCCATCCGCGTAGCTTTCATGCTTCCAGAAGGGCGCCTTGGTCTTGAGCCAGTCGATCAGGAAGGCGGTGGCGTCCAGGGCGGCCGCGCGGTGGGCGGAGGCGGTGAGGACCAGCACGATGGCCTCGCCGGGCACCATGCGGCCGACGCGGTGGATCAGGGTGCAGCCGAGCAGGGGCCAGCGGGTCCAGGCGGTGGCGGCGATCTGTTCCAGCGCGCGCTCGGTCATGCCCGGGTAATGTTCCAGGGTGAGGGCGGTGATGGATTTGCCGGCATGCTCGTCGCGCACGGTGCCGATGAAGCTGCCGATGCCGCCGATGTCGGTGCGGCCCGCGGTGAGGGCGGCGAGTTCGGCGGCGAGGTCGAAGGGCGCGGTCTGCACCCGGATGGTCGGCCCCACCGCCACCTGAGGGTCAGCCACCGGTGACAGGGGGGAAGAAGGCGATCTCGTCGCCGGGATGGATGGGCGTGTCGGGCCGGGCGAAGGTTTGGTTCACCGCACAGCGGAGCAGCGCGGATTGGGCGAAGGCGCGACCATGGCGTTCATCGACCGACGGGATCCAGGCGAGCAGATCGGCCACGGTGGCGACGCCGGCGGGCGGGGTGAGGGTTTCCTCCGACGTGCCGACGCGCTCACGCAGCCAGGCGAAATACAGGATCCGCAGCGGCGCGCTGTCCGCCGAGATGGGGGCCTGGCTCACTTGCCGGGAATGGTGTCCACCGTGCCATCAGGGCGGACCACGGTGCTGGTGCCATTGCCGTTCGGGATCACGATGCTGCCCGGCGGCTGGTTGCCGAGCGAGGGCGGTGCTGAGGCGGCGGTTGGGGCGGGGGGGGCGGTCACGGCGGGCCGGGAGACCGGGGCGACCACCGGCGGCACGCTTTGGGGCATGCTGGGCTTGCCGCCGCCGACCTGCGGGGCGAGCTCGGGCGTGGTGCCGCCATCCATCATCGAGCGATAGGCGGGCGAGCCGGGCTTGGGCATCTGCTGGGTGGTGACCGCGCCGGGCTGGCTGATCAGGTCGATCATGGTGGTTTCGTGCCCGACTTCGGCCGGCCAGATATTGCCTTGCTCCGGGGTGATCGGGGCGAGGCTGTCCGGCGTGAGGCCGCGGACGCGGCGGAGGGTCTCGGAATCGCCGACCGGAGTGTTGACGTTGCGGCGGACGGTGATGGTGTTGTCGAGATAATCGACGAAGCCACTGTTGCAGCCGCTGAGCAGCAGCATGACGCCGAGCAGGAGAACAGGCCGCATCGAAGGCTCCTTCAGGTGGCCAGGCGGCCGATGAGGATGTTTGTGCGCGATTGGCGGCACAGTCTCAAGCCACCGCGTTGCGATAAGATAAACAAAGTTGGCTTTCGATCAACGAGGCGCGGGATCGGAGCGGGAGGCGGGCGGCTGCGTGGCGATGCGCAGGCCGGCGCGCAGATAGCCCCAGCCGGTGAACAGGGTGAGCAGCGCGGCGGCCCAGAGCAGCGCCTCGCCGACATATTCGACGGGCAGCCTCAGGCCGGTGAGCCAGGCGCCGCCATCGTCGCCGGCGAGCAGCAGGAACAGCGCGACCATCTGCGCGGCGGTCTTGTATTTCGCCAGGCGGGTGACCGGCAGGCCGATCTCGCGGCCGGCGAGATATTCGCGCAGGCCGCTGACCAGAATCTCGCGCATCAGGATCAGCAGGGCGGCATACAGGCCCGGTGTGGACAGGCGGCCGGAGCCGGCGAGCAGCACCAGGGCGGCGGTGACCAGCAGCTTGTCGGCGATCGGATCGAGCATGCGGCCGAATTCGGAGAGCATGCGCTGGCGGCGGGCGAGGTAGCCGTCGAGCCAGTCGGTGATGGCGGCGAGCGCGAAGACGATGCAGGCGCAGCCGTCGCCCCAGCCGGTGTGCTGCGCGGCGAGGGCCACGAGCAACGGGATGGCGGCGATGCGCGCGATGGTCAGCAGATTGGGCAGGTCGGTCAGCACCGGATGAGGCTAGCAGGCAATCGCCGCGACGTCAGGTCGGGGTGGTGGCGGGCTGGGTTGTGCTTTGGTAGCGTCGGGCGAAACGATGAATGCGGCGGGACGGAGGAGAGGCGCATGGCGCAGGACCACCAGGGCAATGGCTATCATCGGCCGCGGCTGTCGCATGATCCGCTGCTGACCGAGGTGGGCCATGGCACGCCGATGGGCGAGCTGCTGCGGCGCTATTGGCATCCGGTGGGGGTCGCGGCCGATGCGTGCGACACGCCGCGCGCGGTGCGGGTGTTGGGCGAGGATCTGATCCTGTTCCGCGATGGCACGGGGCGGCCGGGGCTGGTGCATCACCGCTGCTGCCATCGCGGCACCACGCTGTATTACGGCCATGTCGAGGAGCGCGGCATTCGCTGCTGCTATCATGGCTGGCTGTTCGACGTGCAGGGTCGCTGCCTGGAGCAGCCGGCGGAGCCCGAGATGGGCAAGTTCCGCGATCGGATCAGGCAGCCCTGGTATCCGGTGGAGGAGCGCTACGGTCTCGTCTTCGCCTATCTCGGACCGCCGGACAAGAAGCCAGTGCTGCCGCGCTACGAGTGCCTGGAGGTGATGGCGCCCGGCGAGTTCGTCGAGGCAGACGATTCCTCGATCGG
>CAIVDX010000040.1 GCA_903904805.1 uncultured Rhodospirillales bacterium | reverse complement strand
TTGCGAGATGTCGCCGTTGCGGATCAGGTCGGACAGGCGGACCTTGATGGTGGTGTCCTTGCCGTCGACCTTGCGGATGATCACCGCGCGGTTGCCGGCGGCGAATTTGGTGACGCCCTTGGTGGCGATCATCACATCCAGCAACGACATGCCATCTCGATATGACAAAGCCTGCGGATCGGCCGCCTCGCCGATCACCCGCACCTGGCGGTCCAGCGGGCCGACGAAGCCGCTGACCATGATGGTGACGTTGGGGTCGCGCACATATTCCTTCAGCTTCTCGGCGATCTCCTTGCCGAGCTGCGTGGGGGTTTTGCCGGCGGCGACGATCTCGGGCAGCAGCGGGGTGGAAATCCGGCCATCGGGGCGCACCGGCACCGAGGTGGAGAGCTGCGGCGTGTCATAGACGAAGATCTGCAGGGAATCTCCGGCGCCGATGACATATTCCGCGGTGACCGGCGGCGGAGGCGGATCGCCGGCGGTGGTCTCGGCGTCCGGCAGGCTGTTGAAGGTGCTGTCATACCAGCCGCACCCGGAGGTGAGCAGCAGCAGCGACAGGGCGAGGGCGCGTGTCAGCACGTGGCTCATCTCTGCGAGGGGTGGTGCGCGCGGATTGACGCGGCGGGATGGTAGGCGCGGAGGGGAATCGAACCCCCGACCTCTGCCATGTAATAGCAGCGCTCTGCCACTGAGCTACACGCCTTCAAACTTGCCAGACCAAAGCGTGTCACGTCGCAATCCACCAGTTTCTCGGTCGCCAGTTGCATTCGGTCGCCAGTCTTAAGAGCCGCAAGTCTTGTGAGTCGCCAATCCCGTGAGACGCCGGGCCATCAGCCATTCGTCGCCTCTCAAGGACCAGCCGAACAAGTGAATCATGGTCGCTGTAGCATGCGGTACATGCATGCGTAAAGCTGAGTTGTAGACCGGTTTCAACAACCGCAAATAAATCGCATGGAGTATGTGAGCAATGAAATTGTAATATCGTATGGATTAAAATTTCGCAATCGTACGACTCTCACAGGGTTGAAAAATACATCGTTTGGACTCTCGACATAGCTTGACCGGATATCACGCTACATCTTAAACGCGGATCAACACTAAGCTGCATCTAACATAGGCTACCTGGTCGGAACCGGCCTTGAGACTGCCATGAACATTCTGTCGTGTCGGTGTTGTGACGCCATTTGAGTTTTATCAACCTCGTCGCTCACAGGAAGCTGTCATCTCCGACCTCGCCCACCCCTCCGTGCAGGCCTCGACGAGCGCAGCGGGCGCGCCTGCCGGCTGGCAGACGCGGTGGCTGCCGCGCCATGTCGCGCTCGAAATGGCCTGCCTGTGGGCGGCGGAGTACGCGGTCTGCGCGCTGATGATCTATATCGGGCTGGCGCAGCGGGGCGGTCCGCTGCTGCAGCCTGGCCCGGCGGTGCAGGCGGTGATGATGGCGGGCTGCATCAGCGCCATGATGGTGGCGATCGGGCTTTACGCGCACGATCTCTTCCTTGGCCTGCGTCGGCTGCTGACCAACTCGACGCTGGCCGCGCTGTGCTGCTTTCCGTTGATCTGGTTGGCGGCGCGCTGGATTGGCTGGGGCGGGGTCCTGCAGGGCGACAGCGCGCGGGTGCTGCGCGCGATGGTGGTGTGGATTGTCACCATGGCCGTGCTGCGGGTTGGGCTGTCCTGGGCGATCAGGCGGCATCTGTTCACGCTGCGGGTGGCGGTGATCGGCGACGATGAGCAGGCGCGCCGTCTGGTGGAGGCGGTGCGGGCCGCGCGTGCGCTGGTTGAGGTCGCCGCGGTGATTCCGCTCGAGCAGGTTGATCCGCGGGCGATGACCGCGGAGGCGCTCGGGGCGGGGCGGCGGGTCGATGTCGCGATCATGACCGATGCGGCGCTCGCCGCACTCGGCCCGCGCCTGCATGGGCATCGCGGCCTGCCGATCGGGCTGGCGGCCGATTTCTGGGAGCGGCGGCTGCACCGGGTGGATATCGACCATTGCGAGCCGCGGCTGACCGCGGCTGTTGCCGGCGGCTCGCTCGGGGCGGCGGCGCATCGGCTGTTCGATGTGGCGCTCAGCCTGGTGCTGTTGCTGTTCACCTTTCCGGTGATGCTGGTGACCGCCGTGGTGATCGTGTGCGATTCGCCCGGGCCGATGCTGTATCGCCAATCGCGCGTCGGCCGGGATGATGTGCCGTTCACCGTGCTGAAATTCCGGTCGATGGTGACCAACGCCGAGGCGCGCGGACCGGTCTGGGCCAGCCAGCGCGATCCGCGGGTGACCCGCGTGGGCTCGTTCATCCGGCTCACCCGCATCGATGAGCTGCCGCAGCTGTGGAATGTGCTGGCCGGTGAGATGAGTTTCATCGGCCCACGGCCCGAGCGCGGCCATTTCACCGAGCAGCTGGAGCAGCTGGTGCCGCGCTATCGTGAGCGGCTGCTGGTCAAACCCGGGCTGACCGGCTGGGCGCAGGTGAATTATCCGTATGGCGCCTCGGTCGAGGATGCCCGCGCCAAGCTGTCCTATGATCTTTATTATGTGAAACATCGCACGCTGTTTCTCGATCTGTTGATCCTGTTCGCCACCGTGCGGGTGGTGCTGTTCCAACGCGGGGCCCGATGAGGTGCCGGATCACGCGGGTTGCCGGGTCGGCGCCGATGCCGGGCGGCGCGGTGGATAGCATTTTGCCCGTGATCGGGATATGCGTTCGCGGACAGGGCCGGGGGTGGCCGGGCAGGCCGGACCCCGCAACCAGTGCTCGGAAGGGGCCGAATTGCCGATGAAAAAGCTTCTCGCCGCGATCCTTGTGCTGGTGTTGGTCGCCGGGGCTGGCGCCGTCTATTGGAAGTTCGGACGGCAGGATGACGCGTTGCAGAACGCGCGCAACCTGATGGCGAAGAACGATCTGCGCGCGGCACAGATCGAGCTGCGCAAGGCGGTGCGCGACGATCCCAAGAATGCCGAGGCGCATTTTCGGCTGGGCTCGATCCAGCTGCAATTCGGCGACCCCGTGGCCGCCGAGAAGGAGCTGAAGGCGGCGCAGGCCGGCGGCTGGGACCCGGTGCAGATTGTGCCG
>CAIVDX010000039.1 GCA_903904805.1 uncultured Rhodospirillales bacterium | reverse complement strand
CTTCGACAAGCCTGACGAGGTGTCCATCGTGTTCTGCGGCAGCAAGAAGACGCTGGCCAGCGGTGTGCCGATGGCCAATGTGCTGTTTCCTGGCGCTGAGGCTGGTCTCGCGGTGTTGCCGCTGATGTTGTTCCACCAGATGCAATTGATCCTGTGTGCGTGGCTCGCCCGCCGCTATGCGGCGCGCCCGGCCAACGTGGCGGGTGCGGAAGCCGTGGTGTAGCGTTTGCCAGAAGATGGTGCCCAGAAAAAAGCCCCGCCTGCATGCAGGCGGGGCTTTTCGTTGTGAGGACCTGGACTTTCAGCGCGCCATGTATTTCGCGCGCATCGGCTTCAGCACGAGCAGGGCGAGCAGTGCCGCCGCGGCATCCACGCAGATCGCCGCGGTGAAAACCGGCGTCCAGCTGCCCGCACTTTCGTGCAGCATCGACGCCATCGGCCCGCCTAGGATCGACCCGATGCCCTGCGCGATATACAGGCAGCCATAGTTGCGGGTGGCGTGCTTCGGCCCGAACGTGTCGGTCAGCGTTGAGGGAAACAGCGAGAAGATCTCGCCCCAGCCAAAGAACACCAGGCCTGACATCAGCACGAAGAGCACGGGATCGGTGCGCGTCAGCAGCCACAGCGTCATGGCGATCGCCTCCAGGCCGAAGGCGATGAACATCGTCTGCTCGCGCCCAATGCGATCGGACACCCAGCCGAAGAAGGGGCGGGTGAGACCGTTGCAGAAGCGATCGATCGTCAGCGCCAGCGGCACCGCGGCGAAGCCCCACACCATCAACTTGCTGATCCCGAAATCACCGGCGAAGGTGGCCAGCTGGGAGGTGACCATCAGCCCGGATGTGGACATCAGTGTCATCATCACGAACATCAGCCAGAACACGGGTGTTTTGAGCATGTCCTTGGTTTCAACGCCGACCAGCGCCGGCGCGGAGGAGGCCGGCGCGGGAGCGGGGCGGAGGAAAAATGCAGCCGCGCAACCAACCAGGGCGAAGATGATGCCATATTGAACCAATGTGGCGGCGTAGCCCGAGGCCGCGAGGCTGTCGCTGATCGGGAATGTTGTGGCGATCGCGCCCATTCCGTAGCCGGCAGCAACTGCGCCGGCGGCGAAGCCGCGATGGTCTGGGAACCAGCGGACCATCTGCCCAACCACGCCGATATAGACGATCCCGGTGCCAATGCCTCCGACAAGCCCGTAGGTGAGGTAGAGTTGCATCAGCGTGCTCGCCTGGCCGGCCAGCACCCAGGAGAGCCCGGTTAGCAGCGTGCCGATGCCGATGAGCAGGCGCGGGCCGAATTTGTCGACCAGCCAGCCCTGAAAGGGCGAGAAGAATGTCTGCAGCACGATGAGTAGCACGAAGGTCCACTGGATAGCCGGGGCGGAGGCGCCGAGGGCTGCTCCCAGCGGCTTGGTGAACAGGGTCCAGACATATTGCGGCGAGGAGATCGCCATCATGCAGATCAGGCCGAGAATCAGCTGAATCCAACGTGTGGCGCCCGATGTAGCGGGCAATGGCTGGGCGAGGGTGGTACTGCTCACGTCGAACTCCTGTTGCGCTGCACAATAGAGTTGCAAAGGAGAGCAAGCGTCGTGCCATTCATGGTGAGGTCGTGCTGGCATGAGCCTTGCTGTTCCCACAGCCATGAATGGCGCTGATGCGAGCATGTCAGGCGGTGTGAAGGGCGGCGTGGTGCGACGCAGCACGGGCCACCCCGTGCGGCTGATCCTGCCCTGGCCGAATTCGGGCATCTCGGTGCCTGCTTTCGTGGCGCGCAGTCTGGGCGACTGGGACGAGCATGGGCTGGATGTGGGCATCGACGTCGCCGGTGGTTCGACCGACGCGCTGGACAAGTTGGTTGATGGCAGCGCCGACTTCGCCATCGCCGCGGTGGCGGCGGCGATCCATCGCCGCGCGGCCTGCGGCCCGCTGGTGGCGATCGCTGCCTGCGGCGATGACAGCCGGATGGCGGTTTGCGCGCTGTCGGACGGGCCGATCAGCAGGCCCGCGGATCTGGCCGGGCGCCGCCTGGGTCTGGCGCGGGGGTCAGCCGAAGGACGGTTTCTGCCTGTCTATGCGCGCCTGGTTGGTCTTGATCTGGCGCGTGTCGATATCGTGGAACTCGCCGCCGATGAACGCGAGGCCGCGCTGGCGCGGCATGAGGTTGACGCGATCGCGGGCTTTGCCGGCAGCATGCTGCCCGTTCTGACATCGTTTCAGATGCAGGCGCGTACTTTCCTGTTTCGTGATGCTGGCCTTGATCTTGGTGGCCATGCGCTGCTGACACGGGCCTCAATCCTGAGCGGTTCGCCGCAGGTCTGCGCGGATGTTGCCAGCGGCCTGCTGCATGCCATCCGCTACGCGCTCCTTAATCCTGAGGAGGCGTTGGCTCTGGTTCGGATGCCGACCCGCCACGGCGCGCTGGCCGCGATCGCGCAGATGCGCTTCGCCGTCGCGCTGGCGAACAATGCGTTGCTGCCCGCGGTGCGCGATCACGGCCTCGGCTGGTCGGATCCTTCAAGATATGACACCCTCGCGGAACTGGTGAGCCCCGAGCACGACCAGCCGCGCTGTCTGGCGAGCGAGATGTTCACCAATCGTTTCGCGCAGGATACGCCCATGCCGCGTGCCGAGTGGTTGGCCGCCAACGCGAAGGCCGCGCCTTTCCTGTCTCCCGTTCGATGAAAGCCCATCCATGACCGCCACGCCGCCGCCAGGGACCTGTATCGAGGTTGCCGACGTTCGCAAGATCTACCGCACCGGTCGCGACACGGTGGAGGCGGTCTCTGGCTGCAGCTTCACCGTTGAGCGTGGCGAGTTCGTCGCCATCCTCGGGCCATCAGGCTGCGGTAAATCGACATTGCTGATGATGTGCGCCGGGCTGGAGTCGATCACCTCAGGCAGCATCAGCATCGATGGTATGCCGTTGGTGGCGCCGCGCCCGTCGATCGGCATCATGTTCCAGGACAGCACATTGTTGCCGTGGAAGACGGTGATCGAGAATGTGTTGTTTCCGATCCGAATTCAGCGGCGACCGATCGGTGAATATTATCACCGCGCGCGTGAATTGCTCACGCTGGTGGGCTTGTCTGGCTTCGAGGATCGCAAGCCCCACCAGTTGTCAGGCGGCATGCGCCAGCGCGTGGCGATCTGCCGTGCGCTGGTGAGCGATCCGGAATTTCTGTTGATGGATGAGCCGTTTTCAGCACTCGACGCGATCACCCGCGATGAGATGAACGAGGCGCTGCTGGATATCTGGGACCGGTATCGCAAGACCGGCCTGTTTGTGACGCACTCCATTCGCGAGGCGGTGTATCTGGCGGATCGCGTGCTCGTGATGACGCGCCGGCCGGCCACGATCATCGAGGATCTGCGTGTTCCCTTCGCCCGCCCGCGTGATCCCTCGATTGGTGAGACCAAGGAGTTCAATGAGATCTGCGGTCATTTGCGCGGGCTGATCGATCACCGCGCGACCCGGGCGGCGGCATGAGCGGTGCGACCAACAAGGCGGCGGGCGTGAGTATCGACGAGCGGGTCTGGGCTTTTGGCTTGCCGATGGCGCTCGGCGTGGCGATTCTGCTCGCCTGGCAGGGGCTGGTGGCCTGGACGGGATTGCCGCCGGTGATCCTGCCTGCGCCCACCGACATCGCCAATGGATTTGGCCGCGTCCTCGGCGGCTTGGGCACACATGCGCGCGCCACCGGGCTGGAATCCCTGTTCGCCTTCGTGATCTCCACGGTCATGGGCATGTTGATCGCGATGGCGTTGTGTTCGTCGCGCCTGGTGCGCGATGCGTTCTACCCGAACATGGTGCTGTTTCAGCTGATTCCGAAGATCGCACTCGCGCCATTGTTCGTGTTTTGGCTTGGCGTGGGCGCTCCCTCGCGACTTACCTACTCGGTGTTTATCAGCTTTTTTCCGGTGGCTCTGGCGACGATGGAGGGGCTGACGCGGACCGATCCGGCGTCGCTGCGGTTGTGCCGCGCGATCGGCGCGTCGGGCTGGCAGACGTTCTTCTCGGTGCGCGTGCCGTTCGCGCTGCCCTATTTCTTCTCTGGCGTGAAGATTGCGGCAACGATGTCGGTGATCGGCATCGTTGTTGGCGAGTTTATCTCCGCCAAGGAGGGGTTGGGCTTCTATATTCTGTTGTCGCAGTCACGCGGCGAGACCGCCCATATCTTCGTGGCCTTGCTGGTGCTGTGCGTGATCGGGTTGGCGATCTACGCCATCACCGCCTGGGCCGAGCATCTGCTCCGGATCTGGTGGCGTGGCGGATCGGCGAGAGCATAAGGAGTTGAGACGATGAATTCTGTTGCGGGCATTAGCGCTCTTCCGGGCGCGATCGATCTGCTGATCAAAGGGGGCCGCGTGATCGACCCCGCCAATCACATCGACCAGGTCAGCGATGTGGCGATTGCGGGTGGAAAAATTGTTGCCGTGGCGGCCGATATCACCGCACCGGCCGCGCGGGTGATCGACGCAGCGGGCATGATCGTGACACCCGGCCTGATTGATACGCACGGGCATATTTATGAGCATGTGACCGGAGATTTCGGCCTCAACGCGGATCTGGTGGGCGTGCGCGGCGGCGTGACCTGTGTGGTGGACCAGGGCGGGGCCTCGCCACTGACCTTCCCGGGCTTTGCGCAGTTTGTCGCCGCACCGGCGAAAACCCGTGTTCTGGCCTTTGTCTCGACCTATCTGGCCGGTGGCCTTCTTGGCCACAAATATGTCGATCTCTACGGCCCGAGCGGCATCAACGTGGATGCCATCGTCAAGACGGCGCGGGACTATCCGCAGATGATCCGCGGCATCAAGGCGCATGCCGAGCCTGGCGGGTTCTCGCGCTGGGGCATCGAATCGCTGAAGCTTGCGAAGGAGGCCTCGCGGCAGGCAGGGATCCCGGTCTATGTGCATCTCGGCACGTTGTGGCCAGAGGCGGAAGGCAAGACCATCGCAGCCTCTAAAATCATCGAGCAGGTGGTGCCTTTGCTTGATGCCGGCGACATTCTTGCTCATCCCTACACGCGTTTTCCATCGGGCTTTGTTGGGCCGGATGGCAAGGTGCATCCGCTGATCTTCGAGGCGCGCGCGCGCGGCGTGACCATCGATGTTGGCCGCGGCGCGCATTTCAGCTTCGCCAATGCCCGCGCGGTGACCGAAGCCGGCATTCTGCCCGACACGCTCGGGGCCGATCTGCATGGCTACAACATCAAACTTCCCGAGGGTGGCCGCTGGTATAAAGGCATGTTCACCGACACCGCCGAGATGGAGGTGCCCGATGATGACGATCTGCCCTTCTCGACGCCCTATGGCATCCACCACACGATGTCGGAGTTGATGGCGATCGGCGTCGATCTGGTTGATCTCGTGCGCATGACGACGTCGGCCGCCGCGAAGATGTTGCGGATGGAGGATGAAATCGGCGCGCTGAGTCCGGGCATGGACGCGGATGTGTCGATCATGCGGATCATTGACGGCAGTTGGACCTTGCGTGATTCGCTCGGCATCGAGGTGCCGACCACGCGACTGCTGCATCCGGAATATGCGATCCGCGCTGGGGTGGCGCATCGCGCCGATAGTGAATTGCTGCCCGACCTGAAGGATATTGCCGCATGATCTCCCGCCGAACCCTGCTGGGTGCTGCCGCCACGATCCCGCTTGCGATGCCGGCGATCGCGCAGACCCGCACAGTGAGCTTCACGCTGCCTTATATTGTGCAGGGCACCAGCATGTTCCCATTTGTCGGCCGCGCGCGGGGGCTGTTTGCCAAGCGCGGGATCGATCTGCAGATCAGCCGTGGCGCCGGCTCGATCGCTGCCGCTCAGGCGGTGGCCGCGGGCCAGTTCGATTTTGGTATGGCGATTTCACCGCCGCTGGTGCTGCTGATCGCCAAGGGACTGCCGCTGAATCTCATTGGCCAGATCGATCATGATTCGATGATGGGTATTGGCCTGCTCGGCGACAGCCCGATCACCTCAGCGAAGCAACTGGCCGGCAAGAAGATCGGCAATGTGCAGGCCTCCGCCGAGGTGCCGTTCTTCCCGGCCTATGCAGAGAAGGTCGGGCTGGATCTGAAGACCGTCGAGGTGATCAGCACCGATCCGAAGTTGCTCGAGCGGCTGCTAGCCGACAAGCAGGTGGATGCGATCACTGGCGTTGCCTCCTCGTCGATGCCCACGCTGCTGTCGCGGGACATACAAGTGCGCTGGATGCTGTATACGTCAGCGGGCTTGCCCAGCTATGGCACCGCGATCATCACCAATCCGGATCATGTGCGGAAGGATCCAGGCCTGTGCCAGGCGGTGGTGGATGGCCTGCTGGAAAGTCTGTCGGTGGTGCTGCTGGAGCCCGATGCGGCGATGGAACTGCTGTTCAAGGAAGTGCCGGAACTCGCGCTCTCCGCCTCGTCGCGCACATTCATTCGCATCGGCATGCAGGCTCAGCAATTCGCGGTGACGCGTCCGGAGACCCGCATGCACGGTCTCGGATGGGCTGACCCTGCCGTGTATGAGGCGATGACCGATCTCGTACTGAAGGCCGCTGCCCCGCCCGGCACTGCGCGCCCACCGCTGGAGACCTGGTTCACCAACCGGTTCGCCGGCAATATCACGTTGCGCCCGGCGCAATGGGACGGGATCGCCGCCAGCGGGCTTGATTTCGGCAAGCGCCTTGTCTGACCTGACACAAGCCGGACTGGGCGTGCCGACGATCCCGCCGGTTGACGGCGCGCAGAAGCGGCCATGGTCGGTGATCTCGCTGCGGCTGTCGCGCCAGATCCTGTTGCCGCTCTCGCTGGTGGTGTCGGTTCTCGGTGGCTGGGAGATCGCGGTACGCTCGCTGCACATTTCCGCGCTGTTGATCGTGCCGCCAAGTGCGGTCTGGCAAACGCTGGTTGAGGATTGGGAAATTCTGCTTGAGCAGTCGATGCCGACATTGATCGACACGGTTGTGGGCTTCGCGCTCGCCACCATCGTTGGCGGGATGTTAGGCTCGGTGATGGTGATGTCGCGACGGCTTCAGCAGGCGCTGTATCCGCACATCGTGCTGTTCCAACTGATCCCGAAGGTGGCACTGGCGCCATTGTTCATCATCTGGCTTGGCGTCGGCCCGAGCTCTCGGCT
>CAIVDX010000038.1 GCA_903904805.1 uncultured Rhodospirillales bacterium | reverse complement strand
GCGAGGCTGCCGCCGACGCTGATCGTGTCGAAATGGCTGCCGAAGTAATCCAGACCGTCGTTGAAGGATTGCTGCAGCCTCACGATCTGCTTCCCGCCGGTGCCATCGGGCGTCAGGCCAAAGGCGGTCTGCGGCGGCAGGTCGGCACCGAAATCCAGCGTCGCGGAACCGCCGCCCGACAGCGGGATCAGCAATTGTCCGTGGCTGTTGCTGGCGATGTTCTGGTTCAGCGCGGCCACGTTGGGCAGATCGATGGTGTCGCCGAAGCTGAAGCCGGTGATCGTGTTGCCGGGCAGCACCGTGCCATCCAGCCGCAGCGTGGTGTCGCTGCCCATCGCGATGGCACCGACGCCGGCGGCGCTGGTCCCGGTGATCTCCAGCGTGCCGGTGCCGGCCAGCACGGTGCCGCCCAGCAGATCGTCGCCCAGCACGATGCCGCCGGTGAAGCTGTTGATGCCGGACAAAGTGACCTGGCCCTGGCTGACCAGACTGCCCGCGCCCGTCAGGTTCGCGGCCACATCCAGCGTCCCGCCGCTGATCACGTGGAAGCTGGGATAGACATTGGTCGAGAAGCTCGAGGCGAGCGTGGTCGCCACCCCCACCGCGAGCGTGATCGCGCCCTGCAGCGTGTCGTTCTGGCCGAACAGCGCCAGCGCGCTGCCGGTGGTCAGCGTGGTCTCGTCCAGCGCGACGCCTGAGACATCGACGCCGGGATCGATTTCAAATCGAAGCTGGTGAAGGCCCTGTGCCGCCGCCCAGCCGATCGCGGTGGTGATGTCGCCGCCAGCGCGCATGGCGAAACTGGTCGTTCCGGCAGTCACCGGGCTGAGGCTGAAGAAGCTGTCATAGGGATTCTGGCTTGCCTGCAGCAGCACCGTGCCCGCTCCGAACAGATCGAGCGGTGGGGTGAAGTTGAGCTGATACGACGCGCCTGCCGCGACATTGATCTGGCCGGTGAACACGGCCCCTGGCTTGATCAACAGGCCCAGCGTGCCGCTGGAATCGACGAGATCGAGTGTGCCGCCGAAGTCCGATCCGGCATCCAGCACCAGCACGCCGGCGGTGCCGATGGTGACCACGCTGCTGTCCAGCGTCGCGCCGCCGATCAGCTCCAGGGTGCCGCTTAGGATCTCGGTCGGCCCGGCGAGCTGGCTGGTGCCGCCGAGCTGCACGGTGCCCAGCCCGTTGATCAGCAGGGTACCCTTGTTGGTGCTTTCACCCGGCAGCGAGCCGGCCTCGTCGGCAACATCGGCGACCAGGATCACCTTGCCCAGCGCCGGCGCCAGGGTGACGGTCTCATTGCCCTGGATGAACAGCCCGTTGCCCAGGCCGTAGCCGTATCCCGCGCCGCCCGTGCCATAGCCGCCATAGGCGCCGTTGCCGCTGAAGCCGCCGCCGCTGCCGGCAAAGGTCAGATTGGCGCCCTGCTGCGCGAACACCGCGCCACCGGCACCCAGACCGCCGCCGCCACCGCCCAGGCCCGGCCGGACGAGCTGCGTGCCCCACGGCGTGGTGTAGATATAGGCACCGAAGCCGCCATTGCCGGCGCCAAAACCGCCATACCCGCCCGCGGCCCCCAGGCCGCCGCCGCCGCCGCCGCCGCCGAACCCACCGGCGCCACCGGTGAATTTATAACCGTTTGAGGCGTAGCCGTTCCCAGCAT
>CAIVDX010000037.1 GCA_903904805.1 uncultured Rhodospirillales bacterium | reverse complement strand
TGGAGCGGCACTACCGCGACATGCAGGACATCGAGTTCACGGTGGAGCAGGGCAAGCTCTACATGCTGCAGACCCGCTCGGGCAAACGCACCGCCAAGGCCGCCCTGAAGGTCGCCGTCGATCTGGTGGCCGAGGGGGTGATCACCGAGACCGAGGCGATCTCGCGGGTCGAGCCGATGAGCCTGGATCAGCTGCTGCATCCCACCATCGACCCGACGGCGGCGCGCGACCTGATCGCGTCGGGCCTGCCGGCCTCGCCCGGCGCGGCCACCGGCAAGATCGTGTTCGAGGCCAACGAGGCCGAGCGCATGGGGTCGCTGGGCGAATCCGTCATCCTGTTCCGCGAGGAGACCTCGCCGGAGGACATCCACGGCATGCACGCCGCCCGCGGCGTCGTCACCTGCCGCGGCGGCATGACCAGCCACGCCGCGGTGGTGGCGCGTGGCATGGGCCGGCCTTGCGTCGCCGGTGCCGGCGGCATCGCTGTCGATTACAACGCGCAGACCCTCTCGGCCGGCGGCAAGCTGATCCGCGCGGGCGAGACCATCACGCTCGATGGCGCCACCGGCGAGGTGTTCGCCGGCACGGTGGCGATGATCGAACCCACCCTTTCCGGCGAATTCGCCACGCTGATGGACTGGGCGGACCAGGTGCGCCGGCTGAAGGTGCGCGCCAACGCCGAGACCCCGCTGGATGCCGACACCGCGCGCAAGTTCGGGGCCGAGGGCATCGGCCTGTGCCGCACCGAGCACATGTTCTTCGATCCCCAGCGGATCGGCGCGGTGCGCCAGATGATCATGGCGACGGATGAGGCCGGTCGGCGCGATGCGCTGGCGCGGCTGCTGCCGTTCCAGCGGCAGGATTTCCACGATCTTTTCAAGATCATGGTCGGCCTCCCCGTCACCATCCGCCTGCTCGATCCGCCCTTGCATGAATTCCTGCCGCACAGCGACGCCGAGCTGCAGGAACTCGCCAACGCGCTGGGCTCGGATCTCGACACCATGCGTCGCCGCGCCGAGGAGCTGAGCGAGGCGAACCCGATGCTGGGCCATCGTGGCTGCCGGCTGGGCATCTCCTATCCGGAAATCTATGAGATGCAGGCGCGTGCGATTTTTGAGGGCGCGATCGCCGTCACCAAGGAAAATGGTGCTGCTCCGGTGCCGGAAATCATGATCCCGCTGGTCGGCACGGTGCGCGAGCTGGAGATCACCCGCGCGCTGGTGGACAAGATCGCCGCCGAAGTTTTCGCCGAGGCCGGCACCACCATCGACTACATTGTCGGCACGATGATCGAGCTGCCGCGTGCCGCCCTGGTGGCGGACCGGATCGCCGAGGTGGGCGATTTCTTCAGCTTCGGCACCAATGATCTGACGCAGACCACGTTCGGCCTGTCGCGCGACGATGCCGGCAAGTTCCTGCCGCATTATGTCGAGGCAGGCATTCTGCCCAAGGACCCGTTCGTGTCGATCGATGTCGAGGGTGTGGGCGCGTTGATCCGCATCGCCGCGGAAAAGGGCCGGGCCACCAAGCCGTCGTTGAAAATGGGCATCTGCGGAGAGCATGGCGGCGATCCGGCCTCGATCGCCTTCTGCGAGCAGGTTGGACTGGACTATGTGAGCTGCAGCCCCTATCGCGTTCCTGTTGCACGGCTGGCGGCGGCGCAGGCCGCGCTGGGCGCCGGCGGCGACCGCACCGCCTAAACGATAAAAGTTTTTTGGTTCTTTTTTTCAAAAAAGAACAAAGTCTTTCTCGCTCACGGGCACCACCGCCAAGGTGGTGCCCGTAGTTTGTTCCGCTGGGGGGTATCTGATGGCCGTGAGCAGGGATGTTCGCGTCAATGCGTTGATCGGCACCAATCACGGCCTGTCGCATTTCTACCAGCTTTGCCTCGCGCCGTTGTTCCTGCCGCTGCACGACGCGTTTAACGTCTCCTATGCGCAGCTGGGTCTGTTGTCGGCTGTCATGCTGTTCTGCACTGGCGCGTTGCAGACGCCGATGGGGTTTCTGGTCGATCGCTTCGGCGCGCGGCCGTTCCTGATCGGCGGCTCGCTGGCGATGGCCGGCGGCATGTTCTTCATGGGATTCGCCACTGACTATTGGCAGCTCCTGGCGCTGTCGGCGGTCTCGGGTGTGGGCAATGCGGTGATCCACCCGGCGGATTACGCGATTCTGACCGGCTCCATCCGCAAGGAGGTCATTGGCCGTTCTTTCGCGATGCACAGTTTCAGCGGCAATATCGGCTATGCCATCGCGCCGGCGCTGATGGTTGGGCTGGATGCGGCGATGGGGTGGCGCGGCGCGGTGATCACGGCCGGGCTGCTCGGCATGGTCGCGGTGGCGGCGATCGCGCTGCAGTCGCGCATCCTGAATGACCAGGTGCGCAAGCCCAAGGAGGCGGGATTCCGCACGCGGGATCTGTTCACCTCGCGCACGCTGTGGCTGTTCTTCGGCTTCTATATGTTGTCGGCGATGGCGATCTCGGGGATGCAGAACTGGCTGATCACTGTGCTGCACCAGGTGAATGGATTCGAGCTGGCGATCGGCTCCACGGCGCTGACGATCTTCCTGGTGGCCAATTCCGGCGGCACGCTGCTGGGCGGCTGGGTGGCGGACCGCATGCCGAGGCACATGCTGATGATGTCGGTGGTGTTCACGGTGATCCCGTCGGCCTTGCTGGTGCTGGTGGCGTTCATCCAGCTGACGCCGGCGATCCTGTTCGTGCTGTTGGCGTTGGCGGGCTTCACCATGGGCGCGTCGCGCACGCCGCGCGACGTGATGCTGAAGGAGGCCTCGCCGCCCGGGCAGATCGGCAAGGTGTTCGGCTTCGTCTCGTCCGGGCTGCCGTTTGGCTCGGCTATCACGCCGCTGCCGTTCGGCTGGTTGATGGACCACGCGCATCCGCAGCTGGTGCTGCCGGTGGCGGGCCTGATCCTGCTGTCGAGTGTGTTGTGCATCGGCTCCGCGCGTGCATCGGGGCCGGCTTATGTCGTGGCGCCGGCGGAGTAACGCGCTGTCTGGCTTGGCCGGCCTGGTGACGCGGCCGAGCATGCTGGTCTGGTTCGGCGGCCTGCTGACCTGGCTGTACGCGGTGGCGTATCTGGCAAACCCCGACCTGCCCGGAAACAGCGCAGCTGCGCCGGCCGGATGGACCGCCTGGTGGGACCAGTCGCACTCCATGACATCCGCGATGGCGCTGGCGCACAGCCATCTGTCTGCGGAGCTGCATCTTTATCCGCTGGGATATGCGGTGCTGGGCGCGGTGTTCGCGCCGACCATGCCGATGCACGCGTTCTTTTTTGTCGATCTTGCATCGTTGCTGGTCGCGTTTGTGGCGTTTGTCAGCGTTGCGCGGCGGTGCGGCATGGCACCGCTCTGGGGCTGCGTGATCTTCATCCTGGCGGTCCGCGGGGATCGCGTGCTGTTCGACCAATGGGTGATCCCGTGGTCGACAACGCCCACGGCCGCCGTGCTGTGGGTGCTGCTCGCGGTGGCGGCGGCCCATATGGAGGGCGTGCGGCGGCCGCTGCTGCTGGGACTGATCGCGGCGTGTGTTCCGTTGCTGCGGCCGACCGATTCGGTGCTGGCGGTGCCGGCATTGGTCGGCTGTCTGCTGGTTGATCTTCGCCATCGCCGTCTGCACTGGCGCGATCCCGCGCTCGCGGTGGCCGGGGCGGCGCTGGTGGTTGTGCCTTATGGGGCGCTGCATGTTGCCATTTATGGCTGGCGGCTGAGCGACTACATGACCCACTCGGCCGATATCGGCTTCACGCTGCATGGGCTGGGGTGGAAGGCCTATGTGATCCTGCTCGACCCGAGGGACTGGATCGGTGGTGGCATGGGGCTGGTTCCGCGGCTGCCCTGGTTGGTGCTCGGCATTGCGGGGCTGGTGCCGGCGGTGCGGCGGCCAGTGCCGGCGATGCTGGCGATCACGTTGCTGATTCACGCGATTCTGTATCTGGCCTATGTCGATCTGCTGCCGAGCGGATTCTGGCGCTACAAGAACGTGCATTACTGGGTGTGGGCATTTCCCGGATTCGCATTGCTGGCGGTGCTGCTTGTGCGCGATGCGTTGGCGCCTGCCGGGCGGTGGCTGCCGATCGGTGCCGTGGTGGCGGTTGTGCTGCTGCTGTGCGTGCGGCTGGAGCCGCGCGTGGCGCGGCCGGGCGAGAGTGTGGATGCGCTCGACTACCAGCTGCCGACACCCGGCTTCGATGCAGCCTATTTTGCCGAGGCATCGCTGACCGACTCTTTCGGCGTGCTCACCAATGTTTACCAGATCCGCGCCTTGCCGATGGAGTTTGGCGTGCGGGTTCTCACGCTCAAGCGGCCGATCGAAGGCCCGGTGCGCGCGCATGGGCTCGACCTCGAGAGCTTGACGCCGGTGCGTCTGCACGCGGCATTTCAGCTGGGATTGCCGCCGCTGCCGTTCGCGAAGCCGGATGCGGTCTACGGGCCGCGTTAGGGGATCACGAGCTTCGCCACATCGACGCTGTGGTCGATCAGGCCGAGATCCAGCAGCGCGGTGTTGTAGAAATCATAGTCGTGCGGCTGCACGATGAGCGAGATGGATGGTTTCACCGGCGAGGTGTAGCCGAGATATTTCTGCTCGATCGGCTTGGTGTCGTCCGGATGGGCCTGGATGAAGGCGAAGGCGTCGGCCAGTGATTCGCGGAACCGCGTGATCACATCGGGATGCGCCTTTGCCCAGTCGCCGGTGCTGATCCACACGGCGGACAGCGCGTTCGGCGCCACCTCGGCGAAGTAATTCGCGATGCGATAGCCGTCGCCGCTGCCGACGATGCGCGAGAGGAACGGCTCCAGTGTGGCGACCGCATCGATGCTGCGGTTCATCAGCATGTCGCGCTGCTGGGGAAAGCTGCTTTCGACGAAATTCACCTCGGTGATGGCGATGTGATTCTGCTTCAGCCACATCTTCACGCCGATATCCATCGCCGACCCAATGCCGGGCACACCGATGGTTTTGCCCCTCATGTCTGAGGCGGAATGGTATGCCGTGCCGGTCTTGCCGACCAGGGCGACCTTCGGCGTGTCGGCAAAAAAGCGCGAAACGCCCGCGATGGTGACGAGATCGAGGCCACCTGACGCGGTCTGCACCACAATGGTGGCGGTGCTCATGCCGATATCGAGGCTGCCTGACACCAGCGCAGGCGGAATGGAGGTGGCCAGCGGGACCTTCACCATCTGCACCTCCAGACCATGCTGGTCGAAAAATCCCTTGTCCTTGGCGACAAAGCTGGTGATGAAGTCGCCCGCCAGCACATAGCCGAGCGAGATTTTCGTGGGCTCCGCCCGGGCGCCTGAGAGCGCCATCGTCGCCAGCAGAAAGCCCAACAAACTCGTGCGCATGGTATCTCCCGCCAAGATTCTCATCAGGTCAGCTCGATATCTTTGATATCGGCTCGACCGATTTCCGCGACATCGACCGATAGGCTGCGCCCGCAGGCGGGGCAGAGCGATTGGCGCATCTGCAGCTTCTCATGCAGGCGAATATGCGCGCCCACCTCCTCGGCGCGCAGGGAGCGGCGGCAGGCACCGTCGCGCCAATTGCCGCCGCGCGCGGACAGGTGTTGGCCGCAGCCGCAGGCGAACCACCGGCCGCCATCGGCGAAATGCAAGGCGCCGCCGATGGACTCCAGATCGCGCGAGGTGCCGCCCTGGTGCGCCGTGGGTGCTTCGGCATCATCCAGGCGCAGCCGTCGCCGGTGGTCGCGGGCGGATTCGGTGGCGGCGATATCGACCGCGCCATCATCATCGAGCACCACGCCGAACAGATGGATGGCCGCGCCATGCGAGAGGCTGCCACGTTCGCAGTCCTGCGCGACAGCGTTTGGATCACGATCGAGCGGGTCGCCGAGGCCGCCGCCACCCTGCCACGAGGTTTCATACACGTCGCCCGGCCGCATCTCGATCAGGCCGGGCTTGGGGCCCATCTCCTCGAACTCGCCGCGCAGTTCGCTGCTGCGATCGGGCGCCTCGCCGGCGACCTGGCGCTGCAGCAGGTCGCTGCGCCGGGTGATGCGCTGTTCGACGCACGCGCCGGGATATCCGCCGAACAGGCCTGCGGAATTTGGCACCTCAAGCCCGTGCGTCATCAGCAGGGCCTCGGTGTGCGCGACGCCATGCGCGGTGAAGGCCATGCCGCCCGCGCTGCCGCCGCGCCATTGTCCGGCGCCAGCGGTATCTGCTTTCAGGCTGCGGTGCAGATACAGCATCGGCGAGAGGAACTCGTTGGATTCGACGTTTGCCACGTTGGGGATCGGTGTGGAGTAGGAGCCGCCGACATCGAAACCATCCGCCCCCTGCCAGCCGCCGAAGCCGCTCATCATCGGGTCCATCAGATGGATGCCGAAACGTTGTCCATACTGGTCGGTGCCGCCGAGATTGACGGTGGCCATGGTGCCGGCGCTGACGGCCTGCACCTCGTCGGGCATCTGCCCGCTCACCGCCTTCATCCGTGCGAAAGCGGCGCACAGCGCATTCTTCGCCACCCAGACCGCCTCGACCGTCGCCGCCCCCACCGGTGCCGGAAATTTCGCATCGACCAGGCTGCCCTCACGCGAGCGGATCTCGACCGGCTCCAGCAGGCCCTCGTTCCAGGGGATGTCGAACCCCAGAGATGGGAACATCGCGCCCACCACCGCACCCCGCAGACCCGCACGGGTGCAGTTCACGAAGCCTGGCGCCTGATCCGAGCTGTCGGTGAAATCCAGGATCAGTGAATCGCCTTTCTTGATGATGGAGACAGAGACCCTGTAGAGCCGGTTGGCGTGCCCGTCATGCTCCAGCCAGTCCTCGGCGCGGTAGATGCCATCGACCATCGCCGAGAGCCGCGCGCGGAGTTTCGTGGCGGAGTGCGCCACCATGAAGCGCATCGCGCCGGAGACCGTATCTGTGCCGTAGCGGCCGAGCAGCTCGGTGATGCGCTTCTGCGAGACGTGCCCGGCCGCGACCATGCCGCGCAGGTCGAGATCGAGCAGATGCGGAAGCCGTGACAGCGACAGGATGAATTGCCACACATCCTCGCGCACTTCGCCCTGGTCGACGATCTTCAGGCCGGCGACACGGATGCCCTCCTGATACACATCCTTCGCCTTCGGGCACCAGCTGGCGAAATCCATCCCGCCGACATCGACCTCATGCGCGCCGAAGCCGGCCCAGGCGAACAGCTCGCCATCATGGAACAGCGGCTGCAGCACCTGCACGTCATTCTGATGCACCGCGGCGCGGTAGGGATCGGATGAGAGGAACACATCTCCGGGCTTCAGCTTGTCGCGCGGGAACAGCTCCAGCAGCATGCGGATCGCCAGTGTCATCGGCCCGCCCTGGGTGGCGACCTTGAAGCCCATCGTCACGATGGTGCCGTCGGCGTCGAAGAGCCCTGTGTAATAGTCGGACGCTTCGGTCACAACAGGCGAGCCGGAGATCGATTGGAAGGCGATGCGCTGTTCCTCGGTGATCGCCATCAGCTTGTGGCGGATCACCTCGGCGAGAACCGGGTCGGGCGTGCTCATGCCAGAATCTCCAGACGCAGGTTGCCAAGTTCATCAACCCGTGCGCGATCGCCGGGGCCCACCCAGACGGTGGTGCCGGGCGCATCCACCAAGGCGGGTCCGGTGAATTCCGCGCCCAGGGGCAGGCTCGGCCAGTCATACACCGCCGCCTCCACCCAATGGCCGATATAGACCCGACGCGTGCGCGCGACGGTGAGGCCGCCGGGGCGATCGCCGACGCGCAATGCGAATTTCGGCAGCTTGCCGATCAGCTGCAATTGGCAATTGGTGATCTCGATCACCGCGGCGCGCGAGCCGGTGCCGCTGCCATAGCGATGTTCGTAGATGCGGTCGAAGGTTTCGACCAGGGAGGCGGCGTTCAGCGTGCCGATGATCGGCACCGGCACCTCATGCACCTGCCGCGCATAGCGCATGGCGACGGAGCGGCGCAGTTCCGTCTCGATGCCATCGACGCCATATTGCGCGAAGGCGCTGCGCAGTTCGGCTTCCAGTTCGGCGAAGATCGTTGCCAGAGCAGGAATGTCGAAGCCGGCGGCGCGGTCGGCGCGGTTGCCGGCACTGCGTTGCAGCACCGAGCGCTGGCGGGCCAGCCTCATGTCGGCGGCGAGGATGCCCTGGGCGGAGAAAACCGGCGCGCCGGCGGGGATCACGATCGCGCGCACACCTGCCTCGCGCCCGAAGGCGGAGGCATGCACGGGACCGGCGCCGCCATAGGCGAACAGACAGAAATCGCGTGGGTCGTAGCCGCGCTCCAGCGTGGTCTGTCGCAGCAGATCGGCCATGTGCTGATCTGCAACAACGCGAATGCCGGCGGCGGCATCCAGCAATGTCATGCCGAGCGGCTCGGCGACATGGGTGCGAATGGCAGCCTCCGCGGCCGCGCGGTCGAGCCTCATGCGGCCGCCCAGGAACGCATCGGGATCGAGATAGCCGAGCACCAGATTGGCATCGCTCACAGTGGGCCGGGTGCCGCCGCGCCCGTAGCAGGCGGGGCCAGGCACCGAGCCGGCGCTTTCCGGGCCCACTTTCAGCATGCCGTCGGCGCCCATCGCGATCGAGCCGCCGCCGGTGCCGATCGATTTGATGCCGATCATCGGGTTGAGAAGATTGATGTTGCCGACAGAGGTTTCCGTCTGGATGAGGAACTCGCCCTCGACGATCAGCCCGGCATCGAAGCTGGTGCCGCCCATGTCGGCGATCAGCACGTTCGGCTCGCCCAGTTGCCGCGCCAGCGTTTGCGAGGCGAGCGCGCCGCCGGAGGGGCCGGAGCCCAGAAGCTGCACCGATTTCACCGAGGCCTCGTCCGGCGGGATCACGCCACCGACCGAGTTCAGCATGAAAAAGTCACGCGGCAATCCGGCCGCAGCAAGCTTTTCCCTGAGCGCGCCGATATAGGTGTGCACGACCGGACCGAGATAGGCGTTGATGACGGTGGTGGCGGTGCGCTCATATTCCTTCAGGACCGGCACCAGGTCCGATGAGGCGCAGACATACAGGCCTGGCGCCATTTCCCGCGCGAGATCGCGCAGCCGGCGTTCGTGCGTCGGATTACGGAATGACCACAGCGTGCAGATCGCCAGCGCCTCGATGTTCCGGTCGAGCAGTGATTGAATGGCCGCACGCGCACCGTGTTCGCTCATCGGCACCACCACGTCACCGCGGTAATCGATGCGCTCGGCGACCTCGGCCACCAACGCGCGATCCACCAGCGGGTCCGGGCGCTGGCGCCGGCGATAATGGGTGATGCGTTCGGGCGGCATGCCCGTGGTCATCGCCATCATGCGGGCGATCCACAGCGTGTCGGCGAAGCCGCGCGTGGTGATCAGGCCGGTGCGCACGCCCTTGCGTTGCAGCAGCGCATTCACCGCCACCGTGCTGCCATGGCCGAAGCGTTCAACGCCGGCGAGGAAGTCCGACAGTTCCAGCGATTCGGCCGCCGCGGCGATTGCCAGACCGTCCAGCACGCCGGTGGCGACGTCTGGTGTTGTTGGTGTCTTGTAGACCGAGATCGCACCGTCCGCGTTGGCGACACAGATATCGGTAAACGTGCCGCCGACATCGATGCCGACATGGGTGCGCATGACCCCTCCCCCGCAATTCTTGTTGGGCGCAGGCTATGGGCGCGCGGGCGGCGCGACAAGGGGGGCATTTGACGCTCCGGCACGGCGCCGATAGCGTTGGCTCAACAATAATGAGGGAGATGGCCGTGACGGTTCAGACAATCCTGGAGGCTCGCCCGGATTTGCGGATCCCGGTGATTGATCTCGGCCCGTTCCTGGCGGGCGAGCCCGGCGCTCTTGAGGCCGTTGCGCGGGCAGTGGCCACTGCCAGCGAAACCATCGGCTTCTATTTCATCGGCAATCACGGCGTGCCGCAGTCGCTGATCGACCGGGTGTTCGTGCAGGCCCAGCGCTTCCATTCCGCGCCGGACGAGCTGAAGGAGCCCACCCGCGCGACCGACCGGGTGGTGGGCTGGCTGCCGCGTGGCGGGCAGACGCAGTATAATGACCGCTTCGGCAAGAGCGCCCATCCGGACACGTCGGCGTCCTACTATGTGCGCCGCGAGGTGGGCCCGGACCATCCGCATCGGCTGGCCGGCAAAAAGTTTGTCTATGACAATAAATGGCCCGAGGGCATGCCGGGCTTCCGCGAAACCTGCCTGGAATATTATGACGCGATGTCGGATCTCGGCACCCAGATGCTGCGGGTCCATGCCGTGTCGCTGGGTCTGCCGCAGGATTACATGGTGACCAACGAGGCCTTCGACCCCAGCTACAACACGCTGCGCCTGTTGCATTACCCCTCGCGCGACGTGACGCTGGATGGACAGTTCGGCATCGGGCCGCACACCGATTACGGCTATTGCACCTTCCTCGCGCAGGAGAAGACGCCGGGTCTGGAGATTCTCACCCTGTCGGGCGAGTGGATCGAGGCGCCGGCGCTGGCCGGACATTTCCTGGTCAACAATGCCGACATGTGCCGCCGCTGGACGAATGACCGGTGGCGCTCCGCGCCGCACCGGGTGATCAACAAGACCGGCGATGTGCGCTACTCCATCCCCTATTTCTTCGGCCCGCGCCCGGATGTGAAGCTGACCTGTCTGCCGACCTGCCAGAGCGCGGACAATCCGGCGAAATATCCGCCGCTGTCGTTTGGCGAATATCTCGCCGAAATCGGGCCGAAAAACTACAATCTGCCGAAGGGCTGAGCTGGACTCACCTGCCGGAGAGGTGCGCGTCCAGAAAGGCCAGGGAGCGTTCCCAGGCGAGTTCGGCCGCGATCGGGTCGAAATTCCCTTGATCGGGATTGAGGAAAGCGTGACCCGCGCCGGGATAGATGTGCGTCTGCGCAACCGGATGGCGAGCGGCGATGGCGTGCACTTCGGCCAGCGACACCACGTGGTCGGTGTCGCCATAATGGAAGATGGTGGGG
The DNA here is from genome assembly GCA_903904805.1 of uncultured Rhodospirillales bacterium. Taxonomy (GTDB): domain Bacteria; phylum Pseudomonadota; class Alphaproteobacteria; order Acetobacterales; family Acetobacteraceae; genus CAIVDX01. Next base: position 9,343 of record CAIVDX010000037.1, on the reverse strand, counting down.
CAGAGCGGGTCGAGATCGTTCAGGGCGGGCACCGCGCTGCCGTAGAAATTCACCTGCGCGGCGAACGGGATCGCGGCGGCGGCCTGCCAGGCCCAGGTTCCGCCGGTGCAGAAGCCGCTGATCACCACGCGCCCGGGCACATCGGTGGCCGCCGCGCAGGCCGCAATGTCGGCGAAGATCTGTACCTTCGAGAGTGACGCATAGGCGCGGGAGCCGGCGCCGGGATTGTCATAGGCGAAGATGATGTCGGGCGAGATCCGGTCAAACAGGGCGGGCGCGATGGCGGTGTAGCCGGCCTGCGCCCAGGCGCTGCAGACATCGCCGATATGGGGGGTGAGACCGTAGACGGCGTGCAGCACCACGACACCGGCCTTCGGCGCCCCGGCCGGGTCGGCCCGCCAGGCGGTGAGGCGGTGGCCATCGGCGGCGGCGATGCTGACTTTGCGTGCTGACATGCGGCGACTATGTACCCGCGCAATGATCGCGGGAAGAATTTTCCTGTTCGCCGATCAGACGCCGCGGCGGTTCCAGAAGCAGAGCCGCGCCTCGATCTGGCGCAGCGCCAGGTTCAGCAGGATGCCGGTCAGCGCCAGCAATACCAGCAGGGCGAACACCGCGGCGATGTCGAGCGCGAAATTGGCCTGCAGGATCAGCACGCCGATTCCCGATTTGGCGCCGACGAACTCGGCGACGATGGCGCCGATGATGGCGAGCACCATGGCGGTGTTCAGCCCGGCGAGGATATAGGGCATCGCGCTGGGCAACTGCACAAAGCGCAGCACCTGCCAGCGCGATCCGCACAGGGCGCGCACCAGAGCGAGGCGGTCGGCATCCACCGCGCGCATGCCGGCGATGGTGTTGACGAGTGCCGGGAAGGCGCAGGTGAGGGCCACCATCACGATCTTGGATTCGATGCCGAAGCCGAACCACACGATCATCAGCGGCGCGATCGCCACCTTCGGCACCGTCTGGATCGCCACCACATAGGGGTAGACCAGCCGCTCAAGGATGCGGATCTGTGTCATCGCGATGCCGAGCGCCACGCCGATGCCCGAGCCGATCAGGAAGCCGGCGAGAATTTCGCTGAGTGTGACCCGCAGTCCGCCGAGATAGGCGCCGCTGCCGAGGCCAGCGGCGAGCGCGCGGGCGACCGCGGAGGGGGCGGGAAACACGTAGGGGGCGATGTCGAAATAGCGCACGATGGCTTCCAGCACGCCCACCAGCAGGGCGAAGGAGAGCAGCGTTTCGAGCGTGCGGCCAAGCGCGCGGCGGGCACGGCCAGGTGCGCGCGGGGCGGCGACGGCAAGCTCGGCGGCGTGGTTGGTCGCGCTCATGCCGCCGCCCGGGGTGCTGCGCCGAGGTCGAGCGCGGCCCGAATCTCCTGTGCCAGAGCGGCAAGTTCGGGAGAGGCCAGATCGGCCAGGGTGCGCGGGCGGGGTGCGGGGTTGTGGAACTGCGCGACGATGCGGCCCGGGCGGGGCGACATCACCAGGATGTGGTCGGCGAGGAATGTCGCCTCGGTGATCGAATGGGTGATGAAGATCACCGTCTTGCGGCTGGCGAGGATGATGCGCTGCAGCTCCACCGACATCTGCTCGCGGGTGATCGCATCCAGCGCCGCGAAGGGCTCATCCATCATCAGCAAGGCGGGATCATGCACCAGCGCGCGCACGATGCCGGCGCGCTGCTGCATGCCGCCGGAAAGCTCATGCGGGTAGCGGTCGGCGAATTCGGACAGGCCCGCCATTTCGAGCAGCGCGCGGGCACGCTCGGCGGAGGAGCCGCGCGGCAGCTTCAACACATCGGCCGGCAGCATCACGTTCTGGGCGATGGTGCGCCAGGGCAGCAGGACCGGTGCCTGATACACCGCGCCAACATGGCGACTGGGGCCGGTGATCTCCGCGCCTTCCAGTTTCAGCCTGCCTGCGCTCACCTTTTCCAGACCGATGATGAGCTTGAGGAGGCTCGATTTGCCGCAGCCGCTGGGCCCGACGATGGCGACGAACTCGCCTTCGCTCACCACGAAGCTCACGCCACGCAGCGCTTCGAGCCGGCCGGTGGCGGTCTGGTAGGTGAGGCCGAGCGACTCAGCGGCGAGGATCATCCGGGTGCCGCACCCTGTGCGGCCTTCACCGCGATGGAGATGTCGATCTTGTTGATCGCCGGGATCAACGCGCTGTCGAAATAGGTGTCGCGCGGCGCATCCGGTGGCAGGCCGTAATCGGCGCCAATATAGGCGAGCACGCCGCGCCATTCGGCCTCGGTCATGTCGCCCCACAGATGCGGATCGCCGATCTGCTTGTGGGTGGCCATGGTGCGCTCGATCACGTGCATGTCCTGCTTCAGCGCCAGGGCCGGCTCGGCGGTGGGCATGCCGAACTGCAGATAATAGGCCTTCGCCGCCGCCTGCGGGCTGGTCTGCGAGTAGACCGTGTTGAGCGCCAGGGCCTGGCAGGCGCGCACCGCCACGTCACGACGGTCGCGCAGCAGCCTCTCATGCGCGACGAAGCAGCCGGAGGGGATCGGTGCGGTGAAGCTGCGGAATTCCATCCCCTGATTCTCGAGACCGGCGAGCGAACCGATGTAGAAATTCACCGCATCCACACGGTTTGTGCGCAGGGCGACCATCGCCGGTGCGTCCGCCCCGACCGCGACGATGCTGACCTCCTCGGGCGGCACACCGGCGCGGCGCAGCATCGCCTTGGTGTAGGCCACCGCGCCCGAGGCGAGCGAGGGCACGCCGACGGTCTTGCCGCGCAGCCCGGCGATCTCGGTGATCGGGCTGCTGGTCGGGATCGCCAGCGTGTAGCTGGAAATATAGTCCTGGCAGTAGATCATGCGCAGCGGCAGGCTGGGCATCTTGGCCTTCGCGGCGAGGAAATCCGCGAGCCCCAGATTGGCGATGTCGGCATCGCCGGCCAGCGTGACCTGCATCGCCGCAGCCGAGCCGGCGATCCAGAGGAACTCCGGTGCGAGGTTCAGCCCCGCATAGAGCCCGGGCACGCCAGCGAACAGGTAGGAGTGATAGGGGCGCGGCGCGGGCGCGGACGCGGCGAAGCGGATCTTGTCAGCACCCGCGGCCAAGGCGGGAGGCGCGAGCGGGGCGAGTGCGGCGGAGGCGAGCAGCGCGCGGCGGGGCAGGTGCATGCGCTTAGCCGGCGACCGGCGGCGCGGTGCCCTCGACCTGCACGCGGAAACCGGAGCGGACATGCGGCCAATAATCCCACACCGCCTTGTGCTGGCTGCAGCGATTGTCCCAGAAGGCGATCGAATGCGGGGTCCAGCGGAACCGGCAGGTCCATTCCGGCTTGATGCTGTGATCGATCAGGTAGCGCAGGATGCGATCCGCCTCGGGGCGCGGAAGTTCGTTGATGTGGCTGGTGAAGTCGGTGTTCACATACAGCACCTTGCGCCCTGTCACCGGGTGGCGTGTCACCACCGGATGCACCGAGATCGGGGTGCCGGGGCCGAAGACACGGGTGCCGTCATGCGTGGCGGTGAGGCCTTCGAGGAGCTGCTTCATCTTGTCGGACAGTGCGTCGTAGGCGGCGTACATCGAGGCGAACATGGTGTCACCGCCGCCATCGGGGGGCAGCGTGTGGTTGTAGAGCATGCTGCCCAGCGGCGGCACGGCCGCGCAGGACTGGTCGGAATGGAAATTCTCGCCGGAGATCTGCGTGGAGGTCTCGTCGTAATGGAATTTGCGCACCAGCGGATTGTTGGTGGTCTTGCTGATGGTGGATTTGCCGACATGGCTGCCGAGCGGGCCGAAATAGCTGGCGATGCGGATATGGTCGTCGAAGCTGATCTTCTGATCGCGGAAGAACAGCACCTGATAGCGCGCGAAGGCGGTGTGCAGCTCGGCCACCTGCAGTTCGGACAGCGGCTGGGTGAGATCGATATTGCCGATCTCCGCACCGATATGTGGACTCGCCGGGGTGGCGGTGATGGTGTGGAACTCTGACGCGATCTGATCCATGGCCTGCCTCGCTGCGCTGCGGTGGGCAGGTTAACGGCTGCGCGGGCCGGCTGTCGATGGTCTATTCCCCCGCTAGTCCAGGGTGAGCAGATACTCCGCATAGCCATCGTTGCCGCCTGCGCCGGGCGTGATGTCCGGCCGGCCGGCGAGTTTGTCGGCAAACGCGGGGGAGGAGCGGAAGCGCAGTTGCACCGGCCGGCCGATCGGTGCGAAGCGCCAGGTGGTGGGCGGCGGGGTTTGCAGCTCGGTGGACTTCACATAGAGCGCGATCACGTCGCGGTTGAGATCCGGCGCGTTCAGGATCGAGCGGGTGCCGTCGAGCCCGGGGAAGCCGCCGCCGCCGTCGGCGCGATAATTGTTCGTTGCCACCAGGAAGCTTGCGGCCTCGTCGATCGGCTGGCCCTGGAAGCGCAGATCGAGGACGCGATGGGCCTCGGCGTTGATCAGCTTGCCGCCGCCGCTGTAGCGGGCGGGCCGGGTGATGTCGATCAGCCAGGTCAGGCCGCTGATCACGTCGAAATTATAGCCGAGCATGGTGCGGCTCAGCAGCTCCTGCGGCTCGGCTTTTGCCGGATCGATCTGGTTGAACAAGGCGGCGGAGCGTTCGAGCAGTTCGCGCACCTCGGCGCCGGAGAGTTTCACCACCACCAGCGTGTTCGCATACATGTAGAGATCGGCGAGATCGGCGAGCGTGATCGGGCCTGGGGCGATGTCGACAAAGGCATCCGGGCCGGTGCCGCCGGCCTTGAAGGGGGCGGCGGCAGAGAGCAGCGGCAGTGCCGCGTGGTCGGTGGTGGCGAGGGCGGCGCGCGCGTAGGCGGTCTGCGCGAGATTGACCAGGCCGATCGAATTCTCGCTCCCGAGATAGGCGAAATAGGAATTCACCGGGTATGCGATGCGGCCGACCGGCTGGTGCACCCAGTCGATGGTGGCCTGATGGGCGGGGGCGGCGGCGCGCAGGATGGCGGGATCGTCGTCGGCGAGGGCGATGAGTTTCGCGCCCTCGCGCCGATAGATCGGCCGCGCCTCCACCTTGAAGTCGGTGATTTTCCAGGCGCCATCGACGCGCTCGAGATCGAGATCGATCAGGCCGAGATGGCTGCCCCAATAGCCAGGCATCACCGCGGGGATGCCGTTCAGCGTGCCGCGCACGGCATCCACGCCCGGCCGGTTGGCATAGTCCGGCCCGGGAAAGACCCGGTGCGAGTGGCCGGTGAAGATCACATCGATCCCCGGCACCGACGCCAGATGGAAACTGGCATTTTCCAGACCTGTGTTGCGCGGGCCAGTGTCGATGCCGGAGTGGGAGAGGGCGACCAGCAGGTCGCAGGTCGCGCGCAGCTCCGGCACGTAGCGTTGCGCCGCAGTGATGATGTCGGTGGTGCGCACGCGGCCTTCGAGTTTGCTCTTGTCCCAGCTCATGATCTGCGGTGGCACGAAGCCGATCACGCCGATGCGGAAATCGTGCAGCGTGCTGCCATCCTCCAGCATCACGTCGCGGGTGATCACCATGGTCGGGCGCATATAGGGTGTGCCGTCCATATGTTCGAGATTGGCGCAGACGAAGGGGAATTTCGCCGATTGCAGCGCTTGCTCCAGGAATGGCAGGCCGTAGTTGAATTCGTGGTTGCCCAACGTTGCGGCGAGGTAGCCGAGCTCGTTCATCGCGGCGAACATCGGGTGGGGCTGGCCGGCGGCGAGGCCGCCGGGGCGGGCGACGAAATCGCCCAGCGGGTTGCCCTGGATGATGTCGCCATTGTCGAACAGCAGGGCGTTGCGGTGTTCGGCGCGGGCGGCGGCGATCAGGCTGGCCACCTTGGCGAGGCCGACGGTGGGGTCGGTCTTGGAGTGATAATAATCGAAGTCATAGACGAACATGTGCAGGTCGGATGTCTCAAGCAGGCGCAACCGCAATTCGGGTGTCGCGGCGCGTGCCGGGGCAGCTGCAAGCGCTGTGGCGCCAATAAGAAGTGACCGTCGATCAATCGCCACCATGATCCACTCCTCGTTGTGTCTGCTCTGTCCCAACGAACAGATGTGTTTTGCCTATTTTTTCAAAAAGGAAGTCTATTTCTCGAATCTTCCGTCACCCGAAAAAATCCGGCCCGGTGGAAACCCACCGGGCCGGAGCAGTCTTTGTCGGAGGCGTGGCGTCAGAACGCGGCGCTGATGGTCAGCATCCCCGCGAAGCCCTGGTTGACATAGTAGTAGGCGGTCGAACCGGAGATCGTGCTGCCCTTCACACCGGTGACGGTGCTCTGGTTGTTGGTGATGGTGGCAGGGCCGGTCAGCGCCACCGTGTTGGTCAGGTTGGAGAGGTTCAGGCGGATGGTCGGGCTCTTGAGGAAGCCGAACATGTCGTCGAACCGGTAGCCGATCACGGCATTCAGCGTGAAGTAGGACGGTGCGGCACTGTCATTCACGAAGGTGCCGTACTGGCGGCCCACCCATTTGGCGCCGAAATTGCCGAACAGGTGGCCATCGTCATAGTCCACACCGGCAAAGCCCATCACCATGGGGCTGTAGGGGACGATCTTGCCCTTGCTCGGCACGTAGTCGACGATGGTCGCACCGTTCAGCTTGCCGCTGGTCTGGATGTTGCTGTCGATGATCGGGCGCTGGATTTCCGCCGAGATGTAGGGGCGGAAATTGTTGATCGGGCGTGTGCCGGCCTCAAGATCCATGCCGTAGGTGGTGGTGTTGCCGACATTGGTGGTGGCCGAGATGAAGGTGGTGGGCGCGGCCGGGTCGACGATCTGGGTCTGCAGCTGGCGATTGGTGAACTGGTAGTAGAAGGCTGACGCCGACGTGTAGAGCAGCTCACCCTGATAGCGGTGGCCGAGCTCGAACATGATGGCTTTTTCGTCTTTTTCGGAGATGCCCGGAGCATAGCCGTTGTTCGACGCGGTGGAGGTGGCGCTCACCGTGTCGAACAGCGGGTAGTTCGCAGGTGTTTTGAACGTGGTGCCGATGCCGCCGAAGATCTGGTTCACCTCGTCCAGGTGGTAAACCGCGCCGATGGTTGGCAGGAACTCGGAGTCATTGATCGTGCGCGACGGGGTGATGGTGGCATTGGGGCCGCTGGGCAGCAGGTTGGTGCCGTAGCGATAGGTCCAGGCCTGCTTGAACCCGCCATCGATCACCAGCTTGCCGTCCAGCAGTGTCGCGGTGTCACCCAAATACACCATATTCACCATGGTGACGGTCTTTTGCTGGCGCTTTTCTTCGGTCTGTCCCGGATAGGGCGCGCCGTTGATCGTCAGGGCGCTGCCGCTGATGCCGTAGGCGTTCGTCGGCACACCCTGCGCGCTCAGCGCGGAGAAGGGGCCATATTGACGCTGGTTCGCGTCCTCGAACCAATAGCCGGCGACGATCTTGTTGATCTCATCGACCTGATAGGTGATCTTCGAGTTGATGCCGGGGCGGTAGGTCTCGGTGATCGACGGGCTGTAGTAGTTGTAGGTGCCGGTGGTGGCGCCGCCGACCAGCGGCTGGACGATGCGGTAGCCGCCATAGTTGAAGCCGGTCGCGGCATTCACCGAGGTGGCGCCGCCGCCATTGCCGTAGCCGTACCAGAAATATGGGGTGACATCGAGCGTGACATCATCACGCAGCGCAAAGGTCGACGGCGCTGTCAGGATGAGGTTTTTGAACGGGTTGATGCTGAACCCGTAATAAGGCTGGTAGCCGCCGGCGCCGGAGGTCACCTGCTTGGTGGCGGTGCCGCCACGGTTATAGACGCTGTCATAGTTGTTTTGGAACGCGTTGACACCGTAGGCCGAGAAGTTGGCATTGGAGACGGTATCGTAGAAATGGTTCAGTTCTTCGTTGTAGATCGCCGAGAAGGTGATCTTGGAGGCGTCGCCGATGTCCGCAACGGCCTTGGCATCGATATGGGTGCGCTGGTCGGTGCCGGGGCCGCGCCAATGTTCGTCGGAATAGTTCGAGAACGACACATAGCCGCGCGCGATGCCGATATCACCCGTTTCCAGGCGAATGAATTCGTTCTGCGTGCTGTGGCTGCCGATGCTGCCGCTGACGAAGCCGCCCATCGTGTGGGAGGGGTCGCGTGAGTAGATATTGATCACGCCGCCGGTGGCACCCACGTGCGGGCTGTCGAGATCCGCGTAGCCCTGGGCGACCGAGATCTGGCCGATATTCTGCGCGTCGAGATATTCCTGCGGGTAGAGCGCGAAGTTGCCGGAGTCGTTGATCGGCGCGCCGTCGATCGTCAGGCCGATTTCGTTGCTTTGGAAGCCGCGGATGGTGATGTTGCCGCCGTTGAGGCCGTTGGCATCAGTGCTTTGCATGTTCACGCCAGGCAGGGCGTTGATCAGCTGGTACGGATTTGAGGTGGGCGCCTGCTTGGCGATGTAATCCTGGGTGACGGTCGAGCGGGTCTTGGGCTCGTCCTCGGGGATCATCAGGCCGCCGCCAATGTCGGTGCGGTTGACGCCATCAGGATAGGCCTTGCCGCTGCTGACGCGGCCGATATCGGTGGGCATCGTTTCGCCGAAGCCACCGCTCTGACCATACTTGCTGGCCGGCGCGCCCGTCTCGGCGGGGGCAGTCTGCGCGATGGCCGACGATGCGAAGATCGGCGCGGTCAACGCGCTGCTGAGCAGCAGAACTGCCGACAAAGTGGGTCTATTCATTTGGCTTCGCATGTGTCGGCTCCTGTGAGGCGGCTGAAGAGATGGGGCGCGGCGAGGTGGCGATGGTGGTGGCAACAACGGCGCGTTGCGCACGCGCCGGATCATCCCGGTGAAGGGATGATCACGCGGTCTTGTGGGGCATGAGCGCCACGTAATAAAATGAAACTTCCTGGAATAAAAAGTTTCAGAATTATGAAAAAGCGAGTCTAGAGAACAAGATATCAAAAGAAATAAAAACGTAACAAAAAGCAATATCGATTGCTGCGGGTGGTGACTGCTGCTGCTACTGAGCCGCCTCGAAGGGCAGAGTGACGGTGAACACGTGCTGTGCGCTGCCCGGCCAGGCGGTGTCGGGCATGCGGGGCGGGTGGCCGCCACGCACTGTCATCAGCGCCTGCTGGTTCAGCATCATCACCGCGCTGGGGCGCTCGATCGTGGCCTCGATCACCGTGCCGGCGCGGTCGAGCACGAAGCGCACGACCACGTCGCCATGCGGCTTGAGCATCCGGGCCTCCTTCGAGTCCGGATATTTGTTGATGGAATTATAGTATCGGCGCAGGACGCCCACATAACCATCCTCGATTGCCGCCGAGCTTGGTGCCGCCGAGCTTGGTGCCGCCGGGGCTGCCGGGGCGGCTGATGTGGTGGCGGGCGCGGGTGCGGCGCGCGGGGGTGCCGGCGCGGCCGGCTGCGCGGGTGCCGGGCGGGG
>CAIVDX010000036.1 GCA_903904805.1 uncultured Rhodospirillales bacterium | reverse complement strand
GAAGATGTTCCTCACCCGCATGGGCGAGGGCACGCGCATGGTGATCACCGGCGATCTCAGCCAGGTGGATCTGCCGCATGGGCAGCGCTCGGGCCTGCGCGATGCGCTGGAGACGCTGGAAGGCGTGCCGGGCATCGGGGTGGTGCGGTTCGACAAGCGCGATGTGGTGCGCCATCCGCTGGTGGCGAAGATCGTCGACGCCTATGATCAGCGCGCGACCGCAGAGCGCGATACGCAAAGGGCGGTGAACAGCCGCCGTGAGAGCGATGGACCCGGACAGTAGACCCAACAGCGACGTTCCAGCTGAGATCATTGTGGACGAGCCGGCCTGGCGTCGGGTGATCCCCCGCGCCGAGGCCGTGGTTGCCCGGGCGGCGGGGTTGACCGGCGTGCGGCCGACCATCGTGCTGAGCAGCGATCGCGCGGTGAAGCTGCTCAATGCGCGCCATCGCGGCATCAACAAGCCGACCAATGTGCTGACCTTCGAGCCGGCGGCCTCCGGTATGCCGGGGGAGCTGGTGCTCGCGCTGGGCATCGTGCGGCGCGAGGCGGCGGCGGCGGGGCGGCGGCCGGCGCATCATCTGGCGCATCTGGTGGTGCATGGCTGCCTGCATCTGCTCGGCTACGACCATGAGCATGCCGGCGATGCGCGCGAGATGGAGCAGGAGGAGGCACGGCTGCTCTCGCGCATCAAGGTGCCCAATCCGTGGCGCGTTGGGGCGGTGATGCGATGAGCGGCAGCGGCCATCGGTCCGGCCATGACCGGGCGCCGCTCTCACGTCTGCGGGCGCTGATCTGGCGCAAGCATTCCGAACCCTCGCTGCGCGAGTCGATCGCCGAGCTGGTGGAGGAGGCGGCGACCGCGGCGCATGTGCCGGGCGAGCGGCCGGAGCTGGATCGGCAGGAGCGGGCGCTGATCGCCAATGTGCTGCGCCTGCGCGGCACCACGGCGGACGATGTGATGGTGCCGCGGGCCGACATCATCGCCATGCAGGCGGATCTGACGCTGGACGAGGTGATCGCGCTGTTCGCCCGTGAGGGGCATTCGCGCCTGCCGGTCTATGGCGAGGGGCTCGATGACATTCTGGGCATGGTGCACATCAAGGACGTGTTTGCCTTCGTCGGCGGGGCGGACAAGCCGGCGAATGCCACCCGCGCCGAGGGCTTCGTGCTGCGCGCCATTCTGCGTAAGCCGCTGATGGTGGCGCCGCAGATCCCGGTGCTGGACCTGCTGCTGCAGATGCGCCAGGCGCGGGTGCATCTGGCGCTTGTGGTGGACGAGTATGGCGGGATCGACGGGCTGGTGACCATCGAGGACCTGGTCGAGACCATCACCGGCGACATCGCCGACGAGCATGACGAGGTGGTGGGCCCGCTGGTGATCGAACGCGCCGATGGGTCGATGGACATTGATGCGCTGATCTCGGTGGAGGAGTTCGAGGCCCGCTACGGGCCGATCCTGACCGACGATGAGCGCGAGGCGGACATCGACACGATGGGCGGGCTGGTGTTCACCCTGGCCGGGCGCGTGCCGGCGCGCGGCGAGGTGATCAGCCACCCTTCCGGCGCCGAATTCCGCATCCTGGAAGCCGATCCCCGCCGCATCCGCCGCCTGCGCCTGCGCCGCGCGACGAAAGCCGCCGCCTAGGGGCCGCCGGCTTTTCCGCGGCGAAGTTTCAACAGGTCTTTGCTTTTTTCTTTCAGGGAAGACGCAAAAGCTTCTGGTCGTTTGGCTCTGTGGCTGCCCACTGGTCGGTGGAGCTTGGAACGGGTAAAACGATGTGATGAGTGATGAGATTGATTTTGGTTATCGGCGGGTTGCGCTTGAGGAGAAGAAACCGCTCGTCAAGGCGGTTTTTGACAGTGTGGCGCCGAAATATGATGTGATGAATGACCTGATGTCGCTTGGCGTGCATCGGATCTGGAAACGCATCTTTCTCACCCAGTTGGATCCGCGCCCGAAGGCCACGCTGCTGGACCTGGCGGCCGGCACTGGCGACATCAGCTTTGGCTGGCGGCGGTTGGGCGGCGGGCCGGCGATCCTGTCGGACATCAATGCGTCGATGCTGTCGGTGGCCGAGCAGCGGGCGGTGACCAAGGGGCTGATTGGCGGGCTGTCGTTCCTGGTGGCCGATGCGGAGGCGCTGCCGCTGCCGGATGCGTGTGTCGATCGCGTGTCGATCGCGTTTGGCTTGCGCAACTGTACCGACAAGGATGCGGTGCTGCGCGAGGCGCACCGGGTGCTGCGTCCGGGTGGGCGCTTTCTGTGTCTGGAGTTTTCCCGCGTGCAGGTGGCGGCATTGGCGCCGATCTATGATGCCTGGAGTTTTCAGGCGTTGCCGCGGATGGGGCGGATGGTGGCCGGGGATGCCGACAGCTATCAATATCTGGCTGAGAGCATCAGGATGTTTCCCGATCAGGAGACGCTCGCTGAGATGATGCGCAAGGCGGGCTTCTCGCGCGTGTCGGTGCGCAATCTCACCGGAGGGATCGCCGCGATCCATGCGGGCTGGCGCCTGTGACACTCGCTGGCAAGCGGGTTCTGCTGATCGTTGCAGGCGGCATCGCGGCCTATAAGAACCATGAGCTGATCCGTATGCTGCGTCGTGCCGGGTGTGGCGTGACCTGCGTGCTGACCGAGAATGGCGCCAAATTCGTCACCGCCATGACATTGCAGGCGCTGAGCGAGGAGAAGGTGTTTACCGACATGTTCTCGCTGACCGACGAGAACGAGATGGGCCACATCCAGCTCTCGCGCCAGGCTGATCTGCTGGTGGTGTGCCCGGCCACCGCCTCGATCCTGGCGCGCATGGCGGCCGGCATCGCCGATGATCTCGCCACCACCGTGTTGCTGGCCACCGACAAGCCGGTTCTGGTGGCGCCAGCGATGAATGTGCGCATGTGGGGGCATCCGGCGACGACGGCCAATTGCACCACGCTGCGGGCGCGCGGTGTTCATTTTGTCGGTCCGCGCGAGGGCGCGATGGCGTGCGGTGAATGGGGCTTTGGGCGCCTGGCCGAGCTGCCGGACGTGTTCGCCGCGATCGAAACCTTGCTGGTTGGACCAACGCCCTTGGCGGGTCTGCATGCGCTGGTGACCAGCGGGCCGACGCATGAGCCGATCGATCCGGTGCGCTACATCGCCAATCGCAGCTCGGGTCGGCAGGGCCACGCCATCGCCGCCGCGCTCGCCGCCGCGGGGGCGCGGGTGAGCCTGGTTTGCGGGCCGGTGGAGCTGGCCGATCCCGCCGGTGTGACCGCCTTGCATGTTGAGACCGCCGAGCAGATGCGGGCGGCCTGTCTGGCCGCGCTGCCGGCCGACATCGTGGTGTGTGCCGCCGCCGTTGCCGATTGGCGGGTGGGCGAGGCAACCGAGCACAAGCTGAAAAAATCCTCCGACGCCGCGCCGCCGCGGCTGCATCTGGTGGCCAATCCGGACATTCTCGCCGAGCTGTCCGCGCCCGGGCCGCAGCGACCACGGCTGGTGATCGGGTTCGCCGCGGAAACCGACGATCTCGCCGGTAACGCGATGGCCAAGCTGAAACGCAAAGGCTGCGACTGGATTGTTGCCAATGATGTGAGCAGCGGCACCTTCATCATGGGCGGCGCGGAGAACGAGATAAGCCTGGTCACATCAGCCGGCATCGAGACCTGGCCGCGGATGGAGAAATCCGCCGTCGCGCGCGCTGGTGGATCGCATCGCTGCCCACCTCATTTCAGAAAAGTCCTGATCATGACGAACGAAACACGCGGCACCCCGATCTCCGTGCAGGTGCTGCCGCATGGCGAGGGCCTGCCGCTGCCGAGCTATGCCACGTCAGGCGCGGCCGGCATGGATCTGCTGGCTGCCAATACCGACCCGGTGGTCATCGCGCCCGGCGCGCGCAGCCTGATTCCCACCGGGTTGCGCATGGCCATTCCGCCGGGGCACGAATTGCAGGTGCGGCCGCGCTCGGGCCTGGCGCTGAAAAGCGGCATCACTCTGGTGAATTCTCCTGGTACCATCGATGAGGATTATCGTGGCGAGCTGGGGGTGATCCTGATCAACCTGTCTGACACGCCGTTCACCGTGGAGCGCGGGATGCGCATCGCGCAGGCGGTGCTGGCGCCGGTGACGCGGGGGCGGTGGCGGGTTGTGGTGGACCTTGATGAGACGCAGCGCGGGGCTGGCGGGTTTGGCAGTACCGGCGCCTGAGCGCTGCTTTTTCGAAAAGGGCAAATGAGTGTTGGGCTCTGTCCTTTGCGGGGCAGCCATGTGGATCTTGATCGCAAGACCGCAGGTGCCACATCAGCCGCACCGCAGAGGGGGCTCATATCATGATTGAGGTCAGGCCGTTTTCCAGCTTGGGACATGCGAAATATTCCTGGTTGGACACTCGCCACCATTTCTCGTTCGCGAACTATCACGATCCGAAGCGTGACGGCTTTGGGCGTTTGCTTGTTTGGAACGATGACGCGATCGCCGCTGGCACCGGCTTCGATCCGCATCCGCATCGGGACATGGAGATCATCACCTATGTCAGGTCCGGTGCGATCACCCATCGTGACAGCCTGGGCAATGAAGGCCGCACCGAGGCCGGCGATGTGCAGGTGATGCATGCCGGCACCGGCATTGTGCATGCGGAGTACAACAAGGAGGCGGTGGATACGAGCCTGTTCCAGATCTGGATTCTGCCGGATCGGCGGGGCGTGAAGCCGGGCTGGGAGGCGCGGGTGTTTCCGAAGTCGAGTGACGGGACCTTGGAGGTTTTCGCCAGCGGTCGTCCGCAGGATGAGGGCAGCGCGGCGTTGCCGCTCTATGCGGATGCCGCCTTGTTCGCCGGCACATTGCAAAAGGGCCAGACCATCACGCAGACATTGGGGACTGACCGCGCCGCCTATCTGGTGCCGGCAAGGGGCAGCGTGAGTGTGAATGGCGTCGCGTTGCATGAGCGCGACGGTGCCGCCATCGCCGATGAGCCGGTGCTGGAGATCACGGCCTCGGAAGAGTGCGAACTCGTCCTTGTCGAAGTCGCCCGCTGATGATTTTGCTCCCGTCGCCAAGACGGGAGCAAAACGATCAAACTTTTTTGCTGCTTTTTTTC
>CAIVDX010000035.1 GCA_903904805.1 uncultured Rhodospirillales bacterium | reverse complement strand
GTCCAGCGCGTCACCTTGTAGGGGCCGGAGCCCGCGGTGGTCTGCTTGGTATAGTCCAGCCCCCACGGATCGGCCGGCGTCGCCTTCGATTTCACCAGCTTGGAATTCACCACGCACGGCACGATCACCGCCAGATCAGGGATGGTCAGCCGGTCCGGCCGCAGAAAATCCACCCGGATCGTGTAGGGGTCCACCACCACGAACTGCTCCGGCTTCTCCAGGCTGCCGGCCTTCATCTGGAAGGTCGGAAAGCCCCCCACCGTCACCGCGCGATCGAGCGACCATTTCACATCCTCGGCGGTCACCTCGGTGCCGTCCTGGAACTTCACGCCCTTGCGCAGCCTGAACGTCACCGAGTTCGCCGTGATGGTGAAATCCTCGGCAAGCTCGGGAATGATATGGTCGCGATCATAATACACGGTGCCGTCCGGCAGCGTCTTCATCGCGTGGCTGATCAGCCGGTCATAACAGTTCCAGCTGATCTCATAGCCCGGCACATTGGTGCCCACGCCCATGATATCGAGATTGTTCGGCCCGCTTTCCGACACCACCAGCAGCGTGTTCGCCCGGCTCTGCGCCTGCGCCGGGGCAATCATCGCCGGCGCCGCGAGGCCAGCGGCCCCTCCCACCAGAACATCACGACGACGCATGGCCATTCTCCGCTGCTGAAACAGTTCGTCCGGCAAGCGGCGAAGCAAGCCGCGCGCCATTTCTTGACAGGCCGCGCCGCGATAGGTTAACGCTGTTCATATGACTATTGCCCTCACCCCGCCGCCCCACACCCGCAAAAAGCGCGGCCAGGGCGGCGAGCGCCGCGGCGAGATCCTCGCCGCCGCCAAACGCATCTTTCTCGAGGACGGCGTCGAACACGCCACCATGCGCCGCATCGCCGGCGCCGTCGGCGTCTCCGCCACCGCGCTCTACGTCTATTTCCCCGACAAGGCCGCCATCCTGCGGGCCATGGCCGAAGCCACCTTCAGCGAATTGCTGGCCGCCCTGCAGGCCGCCGACCGGCCCACCGACCCCGTCCTGCTGCGGCTGCAGTCCGGCCTGTCCACCTATGTCGCCTTCGCCCGCGCCCGGCCCGACGAATACCGCATCATCTTCGCCGCCAAGCAGCAGGCGGTCGCCACCGGCATGTTCGAGCCGATCGCACCGGCCGAGCAATCCTTCGGCATGCTGCGCGATATCATCGCGCTCGGCGTCGCCGAGGGTGGAGTGCGCGCCGGCGACCCCACATTACTGGCCGAGGGCATGTGGGTCGCGGTGCACGGCCTCGTCACCATGCTGAACGATCATTGCCCGCGGCTGACCTGCAACGAGGCGGATCTGGAGCGCATCGTGCTGGACCTGCTGATCGCCGGCGCGACACAAAATAAACCTTGTTAAGGTAACGTCGTTCAGTTATAGCGCGGATGACGTTCAAGGGGATGTGCCCCCAGCAACGTGCCCCCAGAAACGTGCCCCCAGCAACGTGCCCCAAGGAACGTGCCCCAATGAACGTGCAGATATCCGCCCACCTGTTCCGCCTGATGCTGTGCGCCGCCCTGCTCGCCACGCCCGCCCTCGCCGAACCGCCGCCCCGCCCGGTGCGCGTGCTGCCCGTCAGCCTCATCCCGCGCAGCGAGACCCTCATCCTCTCCGGCACCATCCAGGCCCGCCACAATGTCGATGTCGGCTTCCGCGTCGCCGGCAAGGTGATCGAGCGCCCGGTCGATATCGGCCAGACCCTCGCCCCCGGCCAGGTGATCGCCCGCATCGACCCCACCGACATCAAACTCAATCTGGCCGCCTCCGAGGCGGCGCTGCGCTCGGCGGAGGCGGATGCCGCCAATGCGCGCATCGATCTCGCCCGCTATGACGGGCTGAAAAATTCCGCCGCCTTCGTCCCCACCGAATATGACCGCCGCTTCGCCGTCGCCCGGATGGCCGAGGCCCGGCTGGTGCAGGCCCAGCGCCAGCGCGATCTCGCCAGCCAGCAGCTGCAATACACCGATCTGCACGCCGACGAGGCGAGCGTGGTCACCGCCCTGCCGGTCGATGTCGGCCAGGTCGTCGCCGTCGCGCAGACCG
>CAIVDX010000034.1 GCA_903904805.1 uncultured Rhodospirillales bacterium | reverse complement strand
TTGCCGGCCTTCCACATGCCGAAGGCTTCCTCGAAAAACTTGGCGGCGGCCTCGGGGTCGGGCACCTGCAGGGCGATGTGGCGCAGTTTGGCCATGGCGTTTCTCCTGTTCTGTGGCGAGCCCGCGCTTGAAATGCACGGCGCTTGACCATGTATACACGGAACCGTAGCCTGCATTCACGATGGCACGCAAGAATTCCGCGTGCGCCGACAAGGGGAAATATCGATGCTTGGTGAGCAACGTGTGGTGATCGTCGGCGCCGGCCCGGTGGGCATGGTGTGTGCGCTGGCGCTGAACCAGAAGGGCGTGAAGGTGACCGTCCTGGAGGCCGAGCCCGCCCCGGTGATGGACCAGCGCGCGGCCTCGCTCCACCCCTCCACGCTGGAGATGCTGGACGATCTCGGCGTGCTGAAAACCATTTTTCCGCTGGGACTGCTGGCGCCGGTTTATCATTTCCGCGATCGTGAGACCGGTGAACTGGTTGTTGAATACGACCTTGGCGAACTGAAGGATGAGCTGCGCCATCCGTATGTTTTGCAATATGAACAGTACAAGCTGACGCGCGACATCGCCGCAGCCTACGCCAATGAAAGCGATTTCGATGTGCGCTTCAGCCGCAAGGTGGTTGATATCATCCAGCATGGCGACTGGGTGGAGATCGTGGCGGATGCGCCGGATGGGCAGGAGCGGTTCCGTGCGGATTATCTGATCGGCGCCGATGGCGGCCGCAGCACGGTGCGAAAGTCCGCGGATATCGCCTTTGAGGGCTTCACCTACGACGAGCGCTTCATCAAGATTGCTACCGATTTCGAGTTCCGTGAACCGCACCCGGAATATGTGTTTCGCAATTATTTCTCCGACCCGCAGGAATGGTGCAACCTGTTCAAGGTGCGAGGCGAACGGCCAGAGGGGTTGTGGCGCGGCGTGTTTCCGGTCCGCCCCGATGAGAGCAACGAGGAGGCCACCAGCCACGCGGGCGTGCAGCGGCGCATGCAGCGCTTTTTTCCCAAGGCTGGCGACTACAACATCGAATATGTGAACATCTATGTGGTGAACCAGCGCGTGGCTGAGACGTTCCGCAAGGGGCGCGTGCTGCTGGTGGGCGATTCTGCCCATGTGAACAACCCGATCGGCGGCATGGGCATGAATGGCGGCATCCATGATGCCATCAACCTTGCCGAGAAGCTCAGCCAGGTGGTCAAGGGTGAGGCGGATGACTCGCTGCTGGATCTGTATAGCCGCCAGCGCCGCAAGGCGGCGGTGGATTACGTGCAGGCGCAGACCATCCGCAACAAAAAGATGATGGAAGAGCGTGATCCAGTTCAGCGTCAGGCGTTTTTCGATGAGATGCGGCGTGGGGCTGAGACATTCGCGGGTCGGCGCGCCTTCATGCGCAATGCCGCGCTGATCGAAAGCCTCGAAGCGGCGAAGGCCGCCTGATGCTGCATCGCCGCGCGCTGCTGGCCGCATCGCTCGCAGCGCCGGCGATCGTTCGTGCGCAGTCATTGCGCAAGGTGAGCCTGATGCTCGCCTGGTTGCCGGAGGGCAGCTACGGATTTTCCTTTGTGTCGCGTGCGCGCGGCTTTTGGGAGAAGCGTGGGCTGGATGTGCAGATTGTGCGTGGCTTTGGATCACTGGCAGCTGCCCAAGCGGTGGCGGCAGGGCAGTTCACCTTCGGCATGGTCAATCCCTCCACATTGGTGTTGCTGGCGGCGAAGGGCCAGATTCTGCGCCAGATTGGCCTGATCGACTACGACCCGTTCATGGGCGTGGCCGTGCTCGCGGACAGCCCGATCCGCGGCCCCAAGGATTTCGAGCATCGCAAGATCGGCCAGACCTTCTCCAGTTCTGACGCGGCATTCTTCCCGGTGTTCGCGCAACGTAATGGCGTTGATCTTGGCATGCTGGAGCGGGTGAATCTGGATGCGAAGATGCGCAACCAGTCGCTCTCCACCAGGCAGGTGGATGCGGTGACGGGGCTGGCCAGTTCGATCATTCCCACGCTGGGTGTGGCCGGCGTGAAGACGCGCATGTTTCTGTATGGCGATTATGGCGTCTCGATCTACGGCAATCTCGGCGTGACCGCGCTGCCGGAGACGGTCGGCAAGGATTCGGCGATGTGCCAAGATTTTCTCGACGGGCTGTGCGAGGGCGTGGTCGAGGTGCTGGCGCGGCCGGATGCGGCACTCGATTCCTATCTGTCGCAGGTGCCGGAGATGAAGCTGGGGGCGAATGGCCCGGCGACCGCGCGCGCCTCGATGGCGGTGATGCGCGCGGGCGTGCTGGCCACCAATGATGCGGTGGAGCACGGGCTGGGCTGGGCTGACCCGGGCAAGCTGTCGAGCATGGCGGATCTGGTGATGCAGTATCAGGCCGAGCTTGGCTCCACACGCCCCAATCTGGACCAGCTGTTCGGCAATGAGTTCGCCGGGCGGATCAAACCGAGTGCCGCCGAGTGGGACATCGCGCGCGGTCTTGCCAGCGCCACCTTGGCCGCCATTCGCGGCAGCTGAGCCTGCCGCCTTGCGCGGGGCCTCTGCGGATGGTGTAACCCGGTCAATCCAGCCCCAGGGAGGCCGTCCATGATCCGCAAAATCGCGCTCGAGGAGCATTTCCTCGCCCCCGATCTTATCCCGCATTGGGAGCCCACCGTTGCCGGCATTCCGGATGCGGTGGCCGCTCGCCTGCGCCGCCAGCTGTGCGATTTCGACGGTGAGCGGCTGGAGGTGATGGACAAGGCGGGCATTTCGAAATCGATCCTCTCGCTGGCCGGCCCCGGCGTGCAGGATGAGAAGGATGCGGGCAAGGCGGTGCGTCTGGCACAGTCGGCGAATGATTTCCTCGCCACCCAGATCGCCCGCCACCCCACGCGGTATGGTGGCTTCGCGCATCTGGCGATGCAGAACCCGACCGCTGCGGCCGACGAGCTGGAGCGCTGCGTGACCCAGCTGGGCATGCAGGGCGCGATGATCGATGGCCAGACCCATGGCCAGTATCTCGATGAACCGCAGTTCCATGTGTTCTGGGAGCGCGCACAGGCGCTGGATGTGCCGATCTATCTGCATCCGGCCGACCCGGAGGTGGCCTATGCCGGTCTGCGCGGCCAGCCCAAGCTGAAGCGGGCCACCTGGGAGTGGACGGTGGAGACCGCGACGCATGCGCTGCGCCTGGTGTTTGCCGGCACATTCGAGAAGTTTCCTGGTGCGAAGCTGATCCTCGGCCATCTTGGTGAGACGCTGCCCTATCTGCTCTGGCGCTTCGACAGCCGTACGCAGATTCTTTATGGGCTGTCTGAGGAGATGCGGCATCTGCCGAGCTTCTACATCAAGCGGAACATTTCGCTGACCACGTCGGGCATGTGCTCGCCCGAGCCGCTGCGCTGCGCGGTGGATGGCATGGGCGCGGACAGCGTGATGTTCTCGGTGGATTATCCGTTCGAGGACACCGAGACGGCGCGCGCCTTCATGGACGACACCGTGCTGGATGAGGCGCTGCGGGCGAAGCTGGCGCATGGCAATGCGGAGCGGCTGCTGAAACTGGTGTAACCGGCATCGGTTCATGTGCGAAACCGCCGCAGATGATCTGGAGTGACGCTGATGGACCGCATTGTGAAGTTTCTGACCTGGCCGGCCGCCTTGTTCATCGCGGGCATTCTGCTCTGGTATGAGCAGTACAAGCTCACCGGCAATGAGGGGTCGGTGTGGCTGTTCACCACGCTGTCGGACTGGCTGTTCATCTCAGGCTATGAGAAGCCGTTCCGGCTGGGCGTGGCGGCGGCGGAGATCGCGGCCTCGATCCTGGTGGTGATCCCGGCCACGCGCATCGTCGGTGCGGCCTTCGCGATGGGCATCATGTCCGGCGCGATCTTCTTCCATGTGGTCAGCCCGCTGGGGATCGACCCGTTCGAGGATGGCGCGAAGCTGTTCAAGGAGGCGTGCGAGGTGTGGGTGCTCTCAGCCTTCATCCTGCTGGCCTATCGGCGCGAGGCATGGGCGTTGCTGGGGCGGGTGCTCGGCAGCGTCGGCATCCGGCTGCCGGGCATCGCCTGACGGCTTGTCGATGAGGCGGGGTCTATGAGGCGGGGTCTATGAGGCGGGCCGGGCCCGTCTTGCCAGCGTCCAGGCGGAATAGAGCAGCAGCAGCGGCATCAGCGCGAGGTGAAAGCGGGACTGGCCGGAGAAGGCCAGCGAGATCACTGTGAAGAAGGCGCAGACCGCGATCGGGGTGTGCACGAACGGGCTCAGGCCGCGCGCGCCGCCGCGCCAGATCAGCCAGATCGAGGGCAAGGCGAGGCCCATCAGCAGGACGTAGTAGGCCTGGTTGAGCACCCGCACCGCGCGGAAGATCAGGTGGTATCTGTCATAGGGCGCGTAGTCGCGCTGGAACGACCACTCGGACTCGCCGTCGGGCAGCCAGAGGCGGATGAATTTCTTCGGGATCAGCGCGACGAACCGGGTCGGGTTCGCCTTGATCCAGTCCATCGCGCGCTGTCGGGTGATCTTGTCGATGGCGATCTGCTGGGCGGGGTCGTGGTTCAGCCCCTCGGCCAGCACGGTGTTGGGCGTGTAGTCGCCATTCGCCTCGGGATTGTTGCCGGTGAGCAGCGTCCAGCCGCCATTGGTGGAGACCGGGATGAACTCCCCGAACACCTGCCAGTTCCGGTAGGTCCAGGGTGCGACCACCAGGATCAGCGCGACATACATGGCCAGCCCCAGCCCGATCCAGCGCCGGAACATCGCCCAGCCGGGGGCGGCGAGCACGATCCAGCCCATCACGAAGCCGGGCAGCACCAGGTTCTGCGCCTTGGTCAGCGTGGCGTAGCCGAAGATCAGCCCGGCCAGGATCGCCTGCGGCAGACGTTCGCGCACCGGCAGCAGC
>CAIVDX010000033.1 GCA_903904805.1 uncultured Rhodospirillales bacterium | reverse complement strand
TAGAGCGGCACGATGTCGATCAGCGGCTTGCGGCCGATCACCACGCCGGCGGCATGGGTGCTGGCATGGCGATACAGCCCCTCCAGCTGCAGCGCGATCTCCAGCAGACGCTTCACCGATTCGTCGCGGTCGCGCATATCGCGCAACGCCGGCTCACCCTCGATCGCCTGCCCCAGCGTGACGGGCTTGGCCGGATTGTTCGGGATCAGCTCGGCAACCTTGTTGACCAGGCCATAAGGAAGCCCAAGCACACGCCCGACATCACGCACCGCCGCACGCGCCTGCAATTTTCCGAACGTGATGATCTGCGCAACGCGCTCGCCACCATACTCGCCGCGCACGTAGTTGATCACCTCGTCGCGGCGTTCCTGGCAGAAATCAATGTCGAAATCGGGCATCGAGACGCGCTCGGGATTCAAAAACCGCTCGAACAGCAGATTGAAGCGCAGCGGATCAAGATCGGTGATGGTCAACGCCCACGCCACCACCGACCCCGCGCCCGACCCGCGCCCCGGCCCCACCGGAATCCCGTTGGATTTCGCCCATTGAATGAAGTCGGCCACGATCAGAAAATAGCCTGGAAAGCCCATCTTCGCGATGACATCGAGCTCAAACGCAAGACGCTCCTCATAGCGCACGCGCGTGGCCAAATCGGCGCCGATCATGTCCATCCGGCGCACCAGGCCTTCGGCGGCCATCGCACGCACCGTCTCCTCCTCCGAGCTGCCAGGTCGCACCTTCGGGCAGATGGGCAGCAGCGGCTTGCGGCTCTCCGCCATCACCGCACAGCGCCGCGCGATCACCAGCGTGTTGTCACAGGCGTCGGGAAGATCGGCGAATAGCACGCGCATTTCGCTGGCAGGCTTGAACCAGTGCTCCGGCGTCACCCGCCGACGATCCAGCTCCGGCATGGTGCGCCCCTCGGCGATGCAGAGCAGCGCATCATGTGCCTCGGCCATTTCAGGGCGCGCGAAAAAACATTCGTTTGTAGCAACAAGCGGAATCCCCGCATCATCGGCCAGCCCGATGAGCCCCGGTTCGATCGCCTGCTCCAACCGCGTGCCGTGCCGCTGCAACTCCATCGCGATCCGATCGGGAAACGCCGCTGCCAGCCGCGCCAGCAACCCAGCCGCCTCCTCCGGCCGCCCCTCGGCCAGCAGACGCCCCAGCGGGCCCAGACTGCCGCCCGTGAGCAGGATCAGCCCCTCGGCATGCTCGCACAGCACCTCAATGCTGACCTGCGGCAGATGCGTCGCATCCGTCTTCAAGAAGCTCAACGACGACAGACGCTGCAGATTGTTGAACCCGTCCGCATTCTGCGCCAGCAGCACCACGCCCTCGGGCGCGCCATCCGGCGCATCCTCGCGCGTCAGCCCGATCTGGCAGCCGATGATCGGCTGAATGCCCTTGCCCGTGCAGGCTTGTGAAAACTCCAGCGCGCCAAACAAATTCGAACTGTCGGTGATCGCCACCGCCGGCATGTTCGCCTCACGCGCGAGTGCCGGGATCTTGTCGGCCTTGATCGCCCCTTCGCTGAGCGAATAGGCGGAATGAACGCGCAGATGGACGAAATCGGCATGGGTCATGCCGCCAGTCTCACCCCCCGCGCGACCGGCGGCAACAGCGCAACGCTACAGCCCGATTCCCGTGCTGAATCGGCCATATAAATGCGGCCCCACCTGCCCCGCAGGGCTGCCCTCATCGGCATGTCCGCGCGACTCGGAGGAGGCACACCCCGCCAACAGCACAAGCAACAGCAGAACCCTCATGCCGGCACCACCTGTCCATCGCGCAACGTCACCACCCGGTCCATCCGGGCGGCGAGCTCAGGATTATGCGTGGCGATCAAGGCCGCAAGCCCCTGCTCCCGCACCGAGGCCAGCAACTCGTCGAACACAATTGCCGCGGTGCCGACATCAAGATTGCCGGTAGGCTCATCGGCCAGCAGAAGCCCCGGACGATTCGCCAGGGCGCGCGCGATCGCCACACGCTGCTGCTCCCCGCCCGACAGACGCCCAGGCAGATGATCCAACCGATGCCCCAGACCAAAGCGACCCAGCAGCTCTTCGGCACGCGCGCGCGCCGCCGCGCGGGCAGCCCCGGCGATCAGCTGCGGCAGGATCACATTTTCCGCGGCGGTGAATTCACCCAGCAGGTGATGGAACTGATACACAAATCCCACCCGGTCGCGCCGGATCGCGGTGCGTGCCGCCTCCCCCAACCCACCGGCATCATGGCCGTCAATCAGCACCGCGCCCGCATCGGGCCGCTCGAGCAAGCCGGCCAGATGCAGCAAGGTGGATTTGCCAGTGCCCGATGGCGCGACAAGAGCAACGATCTCACCCGCCTCCACGCAAAGAGACGCATCGGTGAGCACACGCAACTCGCCCTCTCCACTGCGAAAAGCGCGCGCCACGCCGCGCAATTCCAGCCGAACCTCATTCATGACGAAGCGCCTCGATCGGATCGGTGCGCGCCGCCCGCCAGGCCGGATAGATGGTGGCCAGCAGCGACAGCACCAGCGCCATCACGATCACCTGGCTCACCTCACCCCATTGCAACTTCGCTGGCAGATGCGTCAGAAAATAGACCTCGGGGTTGAACACATTGGTGCCGGTGATCGCCTCCACCACGCCACGAATGCCCTCGATGTTGCGGCAGAACAGCACCCCGATCAGCGTGCCCGCGAGCGTGCCCACAAACCCCACCGAGGCACCGCACATCAGAAAGATGCGCATGATCGCCCCGCGGCTCGCCCCCAGCGTGCGCAGCACCGCGATGTCGCGCGTCTTGTCCTTCACCATCATGATCAGCGAGGAAATGATGTTGAACGCAGCAACAAGAATGATCAGCGTGAGGATCAGGAACATCACGTTCCGCTCCACCTCCACCGCCGCGAAGAAGCTGTTGTTGCTCTGCGTCCAGTCCTGCACACGGATCGGCACATCGCCAAGTGCGGCACGAATGGCGCGATTGACGGTCCCGACATGATCCGGGTCGGCAACCATCACCTCGATCTGCGACACCGCATCGGGCATCTGGAAATAGATCTGCGCGGCCTCCATCGGCAGAAACACCACCGAACTGTCATAGTCATTCACCCCCGCGGAGAAGATCGCCACCACCTTGTAGGCGCGGATGCGCGGCACAGTGCCAAAAGCTGTCGCCTGGCCCTGCGGACTCACCAACGTCACATCCGACCCGACACGCAGACCAAAGCGCCGCGCCAGCCCGACGCCGACCGCAACGGCATCATTGCCGCTGAAATCATCCAACGTGCCCGAAACGATCCCGTTGCCCACGAATGGCAGCGTCTTCAGGTCCGCCTGGCGCAGCCCGCGCACCATGCCACCCACCGCGCCACCGCGATCATTGGTCAGCAGCGCCTGGCCATCGACCAGCGGCACCGCACGCACAACCCCCTCCACACCGCGAATCTTGTCGGCCACCACATCGAAATTCGCCAGCGGCCGGCCATCACCATAAACACCCAGATGGCCGTTCAACCCGAGGATCCGCCCCAGCAATTCCTCGCGGAAGCCGCCCATCACCGACATCACGATGATCAGCGTCGCCACACCCAGCGCGATTCCCACCAGCGAGAAAGCGGCGATGATCGACACGAACCGCTCGCCCCGCCGCGCGCGCAGATAGCGCCCGGCGACAGTGCGCTCGAAACGATCGAACATCAGCCGCGCACGCGGGCCAGCGCGTCCGCCAGTGAGACCTCCTCGCGCGACCCATCGGCCCGGCGCTTCAACTCCACCGTGCCAGCCGCCGCCCCGCGGGGGCCAACCACAATCTGCCACGGATGGCCCAGCAAATCCGCATCGGCGAACTTCACGCCGGCCCGCTCGGCGCGATCGTCATACAGCGCGTCATCGCCCAACGCGCCATGTGCCTCCGCACAGATCGCGTCACAGGCCGCATCGCCCTGCTTCAAATTGAGGATCGCCGCCTTGAACGGTGCGATGCTATCGGGCCAGATGATCCCGGCATCATCATGGCTGGCCTCGATGACCGCCCCCACCAGACGCGAAACCCCGATGCCATAGCTGCCCATTTCCGGAATCAGCTTGTTGCCGTCCGGCCCGGTCACGCTCACATCCATCGCCGCGGTATATTTGGTGCCGAAATAGAAAATATGGCCGACCTCGATGCCGCGGCCCTCACGGCGCCGCGCCTCGGGCACCGCGCCCCACGCCGCCAGATCATGCTTTTCCTCGGTCGCCGCATAGGGCGTCGTCATCGCCTCATAGAAACGACCCAGCGCCGCATCATCATCGCCATCGAAGTCGCGACCGGAATAATCGACCTCCTCGAAGGCCGCGTCGTAGAACACCTGGCTCTCACCGGTGGGCGCGAGAATGATGAATTCATGGCTGAGATTGCCACCGATCGGCCCGGTATCGGCCACCATCGGGATCGCCTTCACACCCAGCCGCTGGAAGGTGCGCATATAGGCCAGCATCTGCCGGCGATAGCTGCGCACCGCGCCCTCGTAATCCGCATCGAAGCTGTAGGCGTCCTTCATCAGGAACTCGCGCCCCCGCATCACGCCAAAGCGCGGCCGCACCTCATCACGGAACTTCCACTGAATGTGATACAGGCACTGCGGCAGGTCGCGGTAACTCTTCACCGACTGGCCGAACAGATCGGTGATCATCTCCTCATTGGTCGGCCCGTAGAG
>CAIVDX010000032.1 GCA_903904805.1 uncultured Rhodospirillales bacterium | reverse complement strand
GGCCATGTGCATCTGAAGGATCTGGGCCAGCTCGTCGCCCGCGAGATCGAGAAGGCGGGCGGCGTCGCCAAGGAATTCAACACCATCGCGGTGGATGACGGCATCGCCATGGGCCATGACGGCATGCTCTACAGCCTGCCCTCGCGCGAACTGATCGCCGACAGTGTTGAATACATGGTCAACGCGCATTGCGCCGACGCTCTGGTCTGCATCTCCAACTGCGACAAGATCACCCCGGGCATGCTGATGGCTGCGCTGCGGCTGAATATCCCCACCGTCTTCGTCTCGGGCGGGCCGATGGAGGCCGGCAAGGTCATCATCAACGGCGTTACCCACGCTGTCGACCTGATCGACGCGATGGTCGCCGCCGCCGATGAGAAGGTGAGCGATGCCGATGTCGCTACCATGGAACGCTCGGCCTGCCCCACATGTGGGTCGTGCTCCGGCATGTTCACCGCCAACTCGATGAATTGCCTGACCGAGGCGCTGGGCCTCGCGCTGCCAGGCAATGGTTCGATCCTGGCGACCCATGCCGATCGCGAGCAGCTGTTCCTGCAGGCCGGCCGCACCGCGGTCGAGCTCGCCAAGCGCTATTACGAGGGTGATGACGCCTCTGCCCTGCCGCGCAACATCGCCAATTTCCGCGCCTTCGAGAACGCCATGTCGCTCGATATATCGATGGGCGGCTCCACCAACACCGTGCTGCATCTGCTCGCCGCCGCACATGAGGCCGAGGTGAATTTCACCATGGCCGACATCGACCGCCTCTCCCGCCGGGTGCCGTGCCTGTGCAAGGTCGCACCGAGCAAGAACGACGTTCACCTCGAAGACGTCCATCGCGCCGGCGGCATCATGTCGATCCTCGGCGAACTCGACCGCGCGGGACTGCTGCACACCGACACCCCCACCGTGCACAGCAAGACCCTCGGCGCCGCGCTTGAGCAATGGGATATCGCGCGCGGCACCTCCGAGGCCGTGCAGACCTTCTACCGTGCCGCCCCGGGCGGGGTGCCCACCCAGGTCGCGTTCAGCCAGAACCGCCGCTACAAGGAGCTTGACCTCGACCGCGCCGAGGGCGTGATCCGCGACATGGAGCATGCCTTCTCCAAGGATGGCGGCCTGGCCGTGCTGTTCGGCAACCTGGCGCTCGACGGCTGCATTGTGAAGACCGCCGGCGTCGATGACAGCATTCTCAAATTCTCCGGCCCCGCCCGCGTCTTTGAAAGCCAGGACGACGCCGTCAGCGGCATCCTCGGCGGCGTGGTGCAGGCCGGCGACGTGGTGGTGATCCGCTACGAAGGCCCCCGCGGCGGCCCCGGCATGCAGGAGATGCTCTACCCCACCAGCTATCTGAAATCGAAGGGCCTGGGCAAAGCCTGCGCCCTGATCACCGACGGACGCTTCTCCGGCGGCACCTCAGGTCTGTCCATCGGGCACGTTTCCCCCGAAGCGGCCGAAGGCGGCCTGATCGGCCTGGTGGAAACCGGTGACCGCATCGAGATCGACATTCCCAACCGCACCATCAGCCTGGCGGTCGCCGAGGATGTGCTGGCGGCACGCCGCGCGGCAGCCACCTTCACCGCCCCCACGCGCCTCCGCAAAGTCTCGCCGGCTTTGCAGGCCTATGCGGCGCTGACCACCAGCGCTGCCAAAGGTGCGGTTCGGGACGTCAGTCAATTGAAGCGTTAGGCGCTGGCTGCTCTGCCTGTGGCGCGTCGTAGCTTGGTGCGGTCCTATTTCGTGAGCAGTGCGAGTCCGCGGGTCACCGGGCCATCGTCCAGGATCTTCTCGGCTGGCAGAACCGTCTTCAAATAGCCGCGCCTGGCGTAGAATTCCTGCTGATCCATCAAGGAGGCGATGGAAGGCCGCGCGTCGACGGCGGTGCCGGGCCATTGCATCGCGGCGTAGATCGCCGGGTCCTTGATGGGTTCGTATTTTAGATAATAGCGGATCAGTTCGTCTCGGTTTGCTCCGCTCTGGGCGGCCTCGAGGTAGCAGCGCGTGCCCTGGATGTAGGCTGCGGTGAATCGATCGAGCGTGTTCTGGTTCTTTGCCGCCCAGTCGGTGTTTTCGACCAGGCCGCTGACTTCCATCGGCGGGGTGACCGCCTCGTCAGGGGCGAGCAGTTTCCAGCCGCCGGATTTGATGGCCTCGGCGTCGAAGGGCGGCACGAACACCGCGCCATCCAGCGCGCCGTTGCTGATGGCGGTGACCGATTCCGGCATGCCCAACGGTTTGGTGTCGACATCGTTCAAGGACAGGCCGACGGATTCGAGCGTTTTGCCGAGTTCATATTCCGACAGGCCGCCGATGGCGGTGGTGCCGATATACAGACCCTTGAGGTCGCGGGCGGAGTGCACGCTCTCCTTCAATCCGGCGCGCATGATGAGGGCGTGGTAGGCCGGCGCGAACGTGGAGTTGGCGAAGTAGCGCATCGGCAGACCGCGCGCGACCGAGTTGAAGTAGGAGACGTTCACACCGCCGCGCACCATCGTCAGATCGCCACGGGCGATCAGCGCCGTCATTGCCGAGGCCGTTGCAAAATTCGTGATCCGCACCTCGATGTTCTGGTGCGCGAAATAGCCGCGCTCGATCGCGCAGATCAGCCCGCCATCCCCCATATTGGGGACCGTTCCAATGGTAATGATATCCGCGGCATGGGCTGAGATCGCGCCTGCGCACAGCAGCAAACAAGCAAGAGTTTTTTGCTTCTTTTCTGCAAAAGAGAAGCGCTTCACGTGGTCTTCTTCCACCGCCAATGCTCGCCTTCAACGTTATGTTTGATGCGTTCTTTCAGCGCGCCGAGGTCAATCTGATGGGTGCTGCCCGCCCCCGCGAGATCCAGCGCATGCGCCGCCGCCGCGCCCATCGCGATGCACGGCCCCATCACGCGAACGGATGAGAGCGCGGCCAGGTCCGCGTCGATGCAGCGCCCGGCGGCGACAAGGTTATCGGCTCCGGCGGGGATCAGGCTGCGCAGCGGGATGTAGTGGATGTGGTCCTGGTCGAAGACATGCCAGTGATGGCCGGAGGCGTGGTCGTGCAGTTCGATCGGCCAGGCGGTGCGGGCGATGGCATCGTCAAACCTTGTTCCAGCAATCACCTCCTGTGCGGTGAGCTGGTGGGTGCCCGCGATCCAGCGTGTCTGCCGGATGCCGGGCAGGCCATAGGCGCGCACCCGGGCAGGGCCAAAGCAGGCGGGGAAGGCGTGCTTGAGCAGGCAAACCGCGCGGTCCGCCTGGCTTTTGCCCTCCAGCGCGTTGGCCGAAGCGGCGACCGGGTCGAGCGGGGTTTCCACGTGGGTCACGTTCAGCGCGGCCACGCCGCTGCCGGGAATGATGAATGCCAGGCCCTCGCGGCGACGCACGCCAAACGCCTCGCCATGTTCGGCCATCGCCGCGGCCAGGCCCTCTCGGGTCGGGGCGTGGGCTTCATCGATGTTTTCCAGCACCACCATCTGGGTGCCGAACACGCGGGCGTCGTCGGGTTCGCGGCACTCAAAGCCGGCGAGATAGGTGAGGGCAGCGTCGCCGGAGGCATCGACGAAGCCGGTGGCGGAGATCGCCACGTCACCATACCGGGTGGCGCAGTGCAGGGTGGTGACACGCGGGCCGGCGCGGTCCACCTCGCGCAGGGTGGCGCCGAGCAGCACGGTGATGCCGAGGGATTGCACAGTGGTCTCGAACCAGCGGGCGAGTGCGATCTCATCGTAATACACCACCACGGTGTGCGGGCCGTGACGGTAATACAGCGTGCGCGGATCGGCACCCAGACTATCCAGGATGTCGTCCGCGATGCCGCGGGTGAGCTGAAAGCCATGCGTGCCGTTGGAGAACAGCCCGCAGAAGGTGGCGATGATGGCGCCGACGGACTGCCCGCCGAGCATCGGCGCGCTGTCGACCAGGATCACCTGGCGTCCGAGGCGTGCGGCCTCGATGGCGGCCGACATGCCTGCAATGCCGGCGCCCACCACGCAGATGTCGCCTGACAGCGCGCGGGGCGGGGCGGGTGTGCGGCGGACGATGCGGGTGCCGCCTGAGGTCGTACTGCTCATGTTTGCTCCCCAAATTTTTGCCGTCAGGTTCGCACAGAAGCCCGGCGATGGCGATCGATCGCCCGGCACGCGCTTGGCAAGCAGTGGGGCGAACCGCATAGTCATTGCGAGGGCCGGCGCCGTGACGATGGCGGCCTCTGCACGGCAACGACATTGGAGGAACAGGATGCGCAACATCGTTTCAACCACCCTGGCACTGGCGCTGCTGCTCGGCGCGGCATCGACACTGAGCGCCTGCAACACCACAGCAGGTGCGGGTCAGGATCTTTCGGCCGCCGGCAAGGCGATTACCGACACCGCGAAGAAGGTCACGCCCTGATCCACCGGCACGACTGATCGCTGACCTCTCCCGCCTGCGCTGGCCGGGGAGGCATGCGGTGGCATGACTTGCACGCAAGTTCGGGCTGACCGATGGTTCGCGGTGTCACACAGGCCGTCGGGCGCAGCGGGGCCAACCCGCGCGACATCCCTTCGGTGCGTCACCGTTGGGAGATACATCCATGACCACCCGCAACACGCGCGGCCGCCAGTTTTTCGCCAATCCGGGCCCGACCAACATCCCGGACAGCGTGCTGAAGGCGGTGCAACAGGCCAGCGTCGAATATAACGACAGTGCCTTCCTCGAGATCTACGACCAGGGCTTTGCCGGCCTGAAGCGGGTTCTCGGCACCCGACACAACCTCTTCATGTATAACGCCTCCGGCCATGGTGCCTGGGAAGCGGCGCTGCAGAACCTGCTCAGCCTCGGAGACACCGTGCTGGTGGTCGAGAGCGGTGTGTTCTCCGACAGTTGGGCCGAGATGGCCGGAAAGCTCGGTTACAAGGTGGAAACCGTCAAAGGCGACTGGCGCCGCGGCATCCAGATCGCCGACCTCGCCGAGCATCTGCGCGCCGACAAGGCCCACGCGATCCGTGCCGTCTGCGTGGTGCACAACGAGACCTCCACCGGCGTCACCCTGCCGCTGCCGCATATCCGCGCGGCTATTGATGCCGCCGGCCACCCCGCGTTGCTGATGGCGGACACCATCTCTTCGCTCGGCTGCATGGAATTCAACATGGACGGCTGGGGCATCGATGTGACGGTCGGTGGCAGCCAGAAGGGGCTGATGCTGCCGACCGGCATGAGCTTCACCGGCGTGTCGGACAAGGCGGTCGAGGCGCACAAGCGCGCCACCGCTCCGCGCGGCTATTTCGACTGGACCCAGATGATGGCCCGCCGCCACAAGAGCTTCATCGGCACAGTGCCGATCGCGATGTTCTACGGGCTGAAGGAATCGATCCGCCTGCTCGAGGATGAAGGGCTGCCGAACGTGGTGGCCCGCCATCATCGCCTGGCCGAGGCGGTGCGCCGCGCCGTGCAGGTGTGGAGCGGCAACGGCTCCGGGCCGGAGATCTTCTGCACTGACGCGCAGCGCCGGTCGGACAGCGTCACCACGATTCTGATGCCCGAGGGGCATAACGCCGAATCGGTCCGCTCAGTCGCCATCGAGCGCTACAACACGATGACCGGCGGCGGACTCGCGCGCCTGGCGGGTAAAGTGTTCCGAATCGGCCATATGGGCGACCTGAACGAGCCGATGATCCTGGGCAGCCTGGCCAGCGTCGAGATGAGCCTGGCTGTCGCCGGGGTGCCGCACCAGAAGGGTGGGGTGCAGGCGGCGATGGAGTTTCTCAAGGGGTAAGCCGCTGGAAGGCCAGGGGCTCTGCCCCTGGACCCCGCTGGGGGGGGCTCCCCAGACGGGCTGGCGCTTGGAGTGTGGGGATGGGCCGGCGACCCAGGAATCCCGCGCATCGTGATGCTCGGGAGTGCTGGGCCTCCGGCCTCTCCCAAGACTCCCGTCGCCTAAGGGTTTGGGGCCTCAAGGCCTCAACGAGGTCCAGGGGCAGGGCCCCTGGCCTTCCTGCCACACCCTTAAGAAAAACTTCATGTAGTGCTGCTTATCGCTTGCGACACCCAAATCTGGTGTCTACCCTTCCTGAGTCGGTTGTCGATGGGGAGCTCTGGGGATGGGTAATCAAAGCGTTGTAGGGATCGTGGAGCCGTCGATGTTCGACACGGTCCAACTGCCCGGTCATCACCAGGTGCGGGTGGATCGCAGCCGCGACAGCCTGCTCACCGAGTTCGGGCGTGCAACGCTGGATGATCGCTATCTGATGCCTGGCGAGTCCTACCAGGACCTGTTCGCCCGGGTCTCCAGCTTCTACGGCGACGACGCCGCCCACGCCCAGCGCATCTACGATTATATGAGCCAGCATTGGTTCATGCCCGCCACACCGGTGCTCTCCAACGGCGGCACCACGCGTGGTCTGCCGATCTCCTGCTTCCTCAACGAGGCCAACGACTCGCTCGACGGCATTGTCGGGCTGTGGAACGAGAATGTGTGGCTCGCCTCCAAGGGCGGCGGCATTGGCAGCTATTGGGGCAATCTGCGATCGATCGGCGAGAAGGTCGGCCAGAACGGCAAGACCTCCGGCGTGATCCCCTTCATCCGCGTGATGGACAGCCTGACGCTCGCGATCTCGCAGGGGTC
The DNA here is from genome assembly GCA_903904805.1 of uncultured Rhodospirillales bacterium. Taxonomy (GTDB): domain Bacteria; phylum Pseudomonadota; class Alphaproteobacteria; order Acetobacterales; family Acetobacteraceae; genus CAIVDX01. The sequence continues at coordinate 1,625 of CAIVDX010000032.1, read as the reverse complement.
GCTGCGCCGTGGCTCGGCGGCGGTGTATCTGCCGGTCTCACACCCCGAGATCGAGGAATTTGTCGAGATCCGTCGCCCGACCGGCGGCGATCCGAATCGCAAGGCCCTCAATCTGCACCACGGCATCCTGATCCCCGACGAGTTCATGCGCGCGGTGGAGAAGGGTGAGGATTGGGCGCTGACCTCGCCGAAGGACAAGGCGGTGGTGCGGCTGATCTCGGCGCGCAGCCTGTGGATTCGCATCCTCACCGCGCGGATCGAGACCGGCGAGCCGTACCTGATCTTCTCCGACCATGTCAGCCGCTCGCAGCCCGAGCACCATAAGATGGCGGGCCTCGAGGTGAAGACCTCCAACCTGTGCAGCGAGATCACCCTGCCGACCGGGCTCGACCATCACGGAAAGCAGCGCACCGCGGTCTGCTGCCTGTCCTCGCTGAACATGGAAAACTGGTTCGAGTGGAAGGACGTGCCGGAGTTCATCCCCGATGTGATGCGCTTCCTTGACAACGTGCTGCAGGATTTCATCGATCGCGCCCCGGAGGGCATGGAGAAGGCGAAATACTCTGCCATGCGTGAGCGCTCGGTGGGCCTGGGCGTGATGGGCTTCCACAGCTTCCTGCAGTCGCAGAAAGTCCCCTTCGAGAGTGTGATCGCCAAGGTGTGGAACATCCGCATGTTCAAGCATATCCGTGGCCAGGCCGATGCCGCCTCGAAGGCGCTCGCCGAGGAGCGCGGCCCCTGCCCGGATGCCGCCGAATATGGCGTGATGGAGCGCTTCTCCCACAAGATGGCGATCGCCCCGACCGCGTCCATCTCGATCATCGCCGGCAATTCCTCGCCGGGCATCGAGCCGATCGCGGCGAACGTGTTTTTGCAAAAGACGCTGTCGGGCAGCTTCACCGTGCGCAACCGGCATCTGCAGAAGCTGCTGGAGGAGAAGGGGCAGGACACCCCCGAGGTCTGGTCGTCGATCACCGTCAACAAGGGCAGTGTCCAGCATCTCGATTTCCTCGATGAGCAGGAAAAGGCGGTCTACAAAACCGCCTTCGAGCTCGATCAGCGCTGGGTGGTCGAGCATGCGGCGGATCGGTCGCAATATATCTGCCAGAGCCAGTCGGTGAACGTGTTCCTGCCGGCGAATGTGCATAAGCGCGATCTGCACCAGATCCACATGATGGCATGGAAGCGTGGCGTGAAGTCGCTGTACTATTGCCGCAGCCTGTCGCTCGCGCGGGCCGACACCGTCAGCGAAAAGGCGATTCGCATCGAGAGCGCCACCCCGGCGAACGATGCCGACGCGCCGCTGCCGATGGTTGCGCAATCTGCCGAGCCGACCAATTACGAGGAATGCCTCTCCTGCCAGTAGGCAGGAGATTTTCGTCAGGCGCAGTTTCGAGTTTTGTCAAAGACACACGCCTGATGGCGTAAGGACGCAATGATGGATGGTATGACCCCGCCGCAGGATGAGCTGCCTGTCCGGTTCGATCTGATGACCGAAAATCCGGTCTACAAGCCCTTCCGCTATCCGTGGGCCTATGATGCGTGGCTGATGCAGCAGCGCGTACATTGGCTGCCCGAGGAGGTGCCACTGGCCGATGACGTGAAGGACTGGCACAAGAATCTCT
>CAIVDX010000031.1 GCA_903904805.1 uncultured Rhodospirillales bacterium | reverse complement strand
GTCCCCACGCGCGACTTTCCCGCCCTGCTGCGCGCCCGCCTCGCCCACCCGCATGCCCCGGTCGAGGTGCCGCGCGAAGCCGCGCCGGTGCAGCAGGTGGTGCTGCTGGGTGAGGAGGCCGACCTCACCGCCCTGCCGGTGCATCTGCAACATGGCCATGACGGCGCGCCCTATATTTCGGCCAGTATCGATTTCGCCCGCGACGCCCGCTCCGGCTGGACCAATATCGGCTGCCGCCGCCTGATGCTGCGCGGCGCGCGCACCGCCGGGATCGACCTGAACGCGCCGTCCGATCTGCGCGCGATCTACCAGTCATCGATCAATGATCGCAACATTCTACCGGTGGCCTTCACCGTGGGCAGCCATCCCAGCGACTTCATCGCCGCGGTGGCCGTTACCCTGCCGATGGACGAACTCTCAGTGATCGGCGCAGTGCGCGGCGCGCCGGTGCCGGTGGTGAAATGCGTCAGCCAGGATCTGTTCGTGCCGGCTGATGCCGAGATGGTGCTGGAAGGCTATCTCGATGTCAACGGCCTGTCAGAGACCGAAGGTCCCTATGGTGAGTTCCTCGGCTATTACGGTGTGGTCAAGCGCAACCCGGTGTTCCACCTCACGGCGATCACCAAACGTGCCGACGCCCTGTTCCAAACCGTGACGATCGGCGGCGCGCGCATCGGCACCACCGACACCGCGCATCTGGGGGCCGCGAAAACCGAAGCGGCGATCTGGGATGTTCTGCGCCTGGCCGTGCGCGAGCCGGTCGCGGTGTGCGCCACTGCCTCCTCGGGCGGGATGTACAATGTCCGCGTCTCGCTCCGCCAGCGCTATCCCGGCGAGGCACGCAACGCGATTGCCGCCGTGTTCTGCTCGATCGGCGACGTAAAGCACGCCTTCATCGTCGATGACGATATCGATGTGTTTGACGACGAGGCCATGGATTGGGCGTTCGCCACGCGCTTTCAGGCGGATCGCGATTTCGTCGCCGCCGCCGGCTTCCGCGCCGTGCCGTTGGATCCCTCGCTGGTCGGCAGCCGCGTCGGTGCCAAGGCGGGCTTCGATTGCACGCTGCCCTTCGGCAAACGCGACCAGTTCGAATATCGCATTCCCCACGCCCCCACCTTGCAACTCTCCGACGCGCCAGTGTCGCTGGAACAGGCTCTGGGGCAGGGGCCGGCGAGCTTCGCCACCCTGATGGAACGCTGCGGCACCAAGGATGGCCGCGCGATCCTGCGAGGCTTCGATGCGCTGGAGGCGGCCGGACGCCTGTCGCGCAACAGCGATGGCAGCTACAGCCTGGCAGGAGAAAATTGATGCGCGCGCTGGCACTTCTTCTCACCCTGCTCGCCACCCAGGCGATGGCGGCGGACCCTTATTTGATCGGCATCATCGCGCCCACCACCGGCCCGATCGCCACCGTCGGCGCGCGCCAGCTCTCGGCGGTGCAATGGTGGCAGCAATCGGTGAACGCCAAAGGTGGCATCAACGGCCATCAAATCGAACTTGCGAGTTGCAATGACGAGGGCAGCCCGGAAAAGGCCGTCACCTGCGCGCGTGATCTGCTCGACAAGGGCGTGATCCTGCTGCTGAACAGTTCCGTCACCGGCCCGATCCGAGCCACCATGCCGCTGGTCGCCCAGGGGCCGGTGATGCTCACGCCGTCGCCGAACGTGCTGCCACCCGCAGATGGCTTCGTGTTCCAGACCTCCGCGTCCGACGCTGATCTCACGCAGGCGATCGCCGACTGGATGATCGCCAACCGGATCGACGGACTCGGCATCATCGCCGCCACCGACGCCTCGGGCGAGGTCGGTGTCGCCTCCGCCGCCTCGGTGTTCCCGCGCAACCACATCGCCTACAGCATGGCGCGCATCGACCTCAAGGCGAACGACGCCTCGATCCAGCTGAGCGACGTCGCGCGCGGCAAGAAGCTGATCTATTCCAACTATTCCGGCGCCGGCGCGGCTGCGGTGGTCAAGAGCTACAACAATCTCGGCCTCGAACAGCCCTTGCTGATCAGCTACGCCAACATCTCCGACCCTTTCATCGCACTCATCAAGAACGATATGCCGACCCGGCTGATGGGCACGGCCATCCGCGCGGTGTCCCCGGACTTGCTCAACAACGCCACGCAGCGCCAGCATCTGCTGGATTTTCAGAGTTCCTATCTCGATTGGAAGCACGACAAGGCGGACAGCCTGACATTGCAGGGGCTGATTCTGGCCGATTGCGCGGAGGCCATCCTTCGCAATGTCGCCAATCCAAAGGATGCCGCCGCGGTCAGAAAATACCTTGAGAGCACGCCGGTCAGTTCGGTGCAGACGATCGCCTTCAGCCCCAACAGTCATATCGGGATGGGGCCGGATGGGATCGCCATTGTGGAATGGAAGGGCGATCGCTGGGTGCAGGCGGGGCCGCTTTAAGGCACGCGCTTCCTTTTTGAAAAGAACAAGCAAAACACTTTTGGAAGTTTGACGGTGCCCACTCAGGCGATTGTGGCCGGGCTGATGTCGGGGGCGCTGTACGCGCTGCTGGCGACGGGATTGATCATTGCCTGGCAGACCACGCGCGTGGTGAATCTTGCGCATGGCGAGAGCTACGCCATCGCCGGGCTCGCTGCCGCGAGCCTGGCTGAGGCGGGCCTGTCCTTGGTCATCGCCATGCCGCTGGCAATTCTTTCCGGCATGCTCGGCAGCTTTGCCATTGAACGCCTGCTGCTGCGGCCCCGGCGACACTGGCCGGCCTCAGCCCTCATCCTGGTCACGCTCGCCGCGGCCTTTGTCAGCCGCGGCGCGCTCTATTTCGTCGCCGGCGTCGATCCGCTCTCCTTCCCGCGCATAGTCGCAGGTCGGCCCTGGCGATATCTTGACGCCGCCTGGCCACGCCAAGGCGTTGCCCTGATCGCCGTCGGCCTGATCGGCGCGATGTGTGTCACCGTGTTCCTGCAACGCTCCGAGGCTGGCCGCCGCCTGCGTGCCTGTGCGGAGAACCCTGACGCGGCGCAACTGCTCGGCATTGACACGGATCGCGCCCGTAGCCTGGCATTTCTGCTCGCCGGCTTTCTTGGCGGCCTTGGCGCGGTGTTGCTGGTGCCATTGGTCTCGGTCGATTATCAGACCGGCCTCGGGATGACATTGCGCGGCTTCATCGCCGCGGCCCTGGCGGGCATGTCGGCACCGCGTGCCATCGTCGCCGGCATGCTGCTGGGACTCGCGGAATCGCTGGTCACCTGGCGCTTCGGCGCGCTGGCGCAGGACCCGGTGGTGTTTCTTGCATTGATCGCCGTCGCGCTCTGGCAAAGCCGCGCGGTCGCCTTCGGCGGCACCGCGCGCGCATGAGACGATCACACACGCTGCTGCTGCTCATTGGGGCGCTTGCTGCCGCCACGCCGCTGCTCGGCATTCCCGGCTGGACGTTGAGTCTCGCCACGACCACCTGCTTCACCGCCCTGTCATTGCTCGGCCTGAACCTGATCTTTGGCGTGGCCGGCATGTTGGCATTTGGACAGGCCGCCCTGATGAGCCTGCCGGCCTATGCCGCGGGCATCCTCGCCGGCATGCTGCCGCTGCCCGTCGCCCTGCTCGGCGGTGTTGGCGCCGGCCTGCTGGTAGCGCGCGTTGTGGCGGTGATCTTCGTTCGCCTGCCTGGGGTTTTTCTCGCCGTTGGCACGCTCGGCCTGGGATTCGTGCTGGAGGGATTGGCCCGCGCGTTCCCTGGCACCACTGGCGGCGCGTCGGGGTTGGTGCTGGAGGCCGGGCGAGGGATATCCGCAACTGCCTGGTATGGCGTTGCACTTGTTGCCCTGCTGCTCGGCATGATTGCCTACGCAGCTTTGGTCGCCGGCCCACGCGGTCGACGCCTGCATTGCCTGCGTCATGATGAGTTGATGGCCGCCGCGATGGGTATCGATGTCGCGCGCACCAAGGCTGCCGCCTTCACCACCGGGTCGGCGTTCGCTGTCATCGCCGGCATTCTGCTCGCCTTTTATGTCGGTGTGATCGTGCCGGAGAATGCTGGGGTGGAACGATCGCTCGAGCAGATCGGCACTGTCATGCTGGGTGGCCCTGGGCAATTGGTCGGCCCGCTGCTTGGTGCAAGCGCGATCGGATGGCTGTTCTTCGCCGCCGGCTGGACCCCGCGCCTGCAATTGTTGATTTACGGCGCGGTGTTTCTGGCCGCGGTGCTTTATGGCCGTGAGGGCATCGCCGGATGGTTACGGCGCCCCTGGGCGCGACTGGTCGCGCGTCTGGATGGTTCGAGCAGCGCCAATGTCGAGTTCCCCCCACCGGCCGTGCCCGCCGCCGCCGTGCGCGGCACCTGCTTGACAGTCACTGATCTTTCCAAGCGATTTGGCGGCGTGGCGGCGGTGAGCGAGGTCACCTTCAGCGTCGATCACGGCGAGATATTCACCCTGGTGGGGCCAAACGGCGCCGGAAAATCCACCCTGTTCAATCTGATCAGCGGCATCCTCGCTCCCAGCGCGGGTAGAATATTGCTCGATGGAGCCGACATCACTGCAATGCCGGTCCATGCCCGCGCAGCGCGCATCGGCCGCTCATTCCAGGTCGCGCGGCTGGTGCCCGAACTGACCGCCGCGGAAAATCTCTGCATAAGGCTGGATCAATTGGCAGGCTCTCCGGCAGCCAATGGGGCGCGGCTGGCGATGGCGCGCGCGCATCTTGATGCGTTTGGTCTGCTCGCTCTGGCCGATCGTCCGGTCGGCGCCATGTCCGCGGGCCAACACAAGCTGATCGATCTTGCCCGCGCCTCGCTCCTCTCCCCCACACTTGTACTGCTCGACGAGCCCGCCGTTGGCCTGGAACATGCCGAACTCGTCCATCTCGCCAGCCTGCTGCATCGCCTGCGTGATGGCGGCAGTGCGGTGATCATTGTCGAGCACAACATTGATTTCGTCGCCTCCGTCGCCACGCGCGGCTTGGTGCTGGATTCCGGCCGGCCGATCGCGCTCGGTGCCATCGGCGAGATCCTGGCAAGTCCGGCTGTGCACGAGGCCTATTTCGGAGCGCTCACATGAGCCTGCTTGCAGTACGCGGCCTTTCTGGGGGCCACGGCCCGCTGACGATCTTTCGAGATGCCGACATCGATTTGTCCGCCGGCCAGGTGTTGGGTCTGCTCGGTCCGAATGGCGCGGGCAAGACCACGCTGATGAAAACGCTCGTCGGTCTGCTGCCCGCACATGGCGGCACCATCATGCTTGATGGCCGCGATCTCACCTCGCTAAAGGCCGTCACGCGTACCCGCGCGGGGCTGGCCCTGGTGCCTGAAGGGCGCCAGATCATCACCACACTCACGGTCGCCGAGAATTTAAATCTGCCTCGTGCGGCCGGCAGGCTTGACGAGGCCGGTTATGGCGCGCGGCGCGCCGAACTGCTCGCCCTGTTCCCCCGCCTCGGAGAGCGGCTCGCGCAAAAAGGCGGCGCCCTCTCGGGAGGCGAACAGCAGATGCTGGCGATCGCCCGTGCGCTGCTGTGCAACCCCACCGTCCTGCTGCTCGACGAGCCCACACAGGGCCTGGCGCCGATCATGGTGCGGCAGGTGCGCGACGCGCTGGCTTCCCTCGCCGGCCGTCTGCCGATGCTCATTGTCGAGCAGAACAGGGGATTTCTCGATGGCATTGCCGACCGTATCGTCAGCATGAAGGCCGGCCGTCTGGTCTGATCAGGCGGCGGCCTGCTGTTGGCTGCGCCCGAAGAGATATTCGATGTCGTCCATTTCAACGCTCGGCAGATCATTGTCCTCCTGCAGCGCGATATTGGCCAGATCCGCTTTGCGCTGCTGCAGCTCCACAATGCGGTCCTCCACCGTGTCCTCGGCGATCATCTTGTAGACAAACACTGATTTCGTCTGACCGATGCGATGCGCACGATCCGATGCTTGATCCTCCACCGCCGGATTCCACCAGGGATCGTAATGGATCACCGTATCCGCCGAGGTGAGGTTCAGCCCGCGCCCACCCGCCTTCAGGCTGATCAGGAACAGCGGAACTTCGCCGGCCTCGAACGCGCGCACCGGCTCTGCGCGATCGCGCGTGTCGCCGCGCAGCTCGACATATTTCACACCGGCTTCATCCAGCCTGGGCTTGATGAGATCAAGCATCGAGGTGAATTGCGAGAACAGCAAAATTCGACGTCCCTCGGGGATCATCTCGCCCACCATCTCCATCAGATCATCGAGCTTGGAGGAGGTGGCGATTTCGCGCGCCGAGGCCAGCTTCACCAGCCGAGGATCGCAGCAGACCTGGCGCAGTTTCAGCAGCGCATCGAGCACGACGATGCGGCTGCGTCCCGGCCCCAGCTCCAGCACCTGCTCGCGCACCGTGTCATACAGCGTGCCGCGGATGGTCTCGTACAGCTCGCGCTGTTCCGGCGCGAGGGTGATGCGGCGCAGGATCGTATGTTTCGGCGGCAAATCCGAGGCCACCTCCGACTTGGTTCGTCGCAGCAAAAACGGCTTGATCCGCCGCACCAGCTGGCTGCGGCGTACCATGTCGTTATTCTTCTCGATCGGCGTGCGAAAACGTTTGGCGAACGCCTTGCGCTCCCCCAGCAGCCCCGGCATCAGGAACGCGAATTCCGACCACAGCTCCTGCAGATTATTCTCGATCGGTGTGCCGGACAGGCACAGCCGATGCCGCGTGTCGAGCTGGCACACCGCCTTGGTCGCCTTTGCATCCGGGCTCTTGATCACCTGCGCCTCGTCAAGCACCACGAGGTGCCAGGGCAGTGCCTTCATCTCCACCACGTCGCGCGCGATCAGTGTGTAGGTGGTGATCACCACATGCACCCCGTCCAGGTCCGCGCGCATCGCGTGCCGATCCTGCCCGTGCAGAACAACATAGCGCAGATGGGGCGAGAATTTGGTGAGCTCGGCGGTCCAATTCGCCACCAGCGAGGTTGGCACCACGATCAGCGCGGGACGATCCAGCCGTCCCTCGGCATGTTCGATGCAGATATGCGCGATGGTCTGCGCCGTTTTGCCCAGCCCCATGTCGTCGGCAAGGAAACCGCCGAGATCATGCGCACGCAGATGTTGCAACCACGAAACGCCCTCCAGCTGATAGGGCCGCAGAGTCGCCTTGAATTTCGCCGGAATGGGGACAGGCGTGATCTCCACCCCGCCGCGAAAGCGCTCGGCATACGCCTGCACCGCGGCGGCGTTCTCCCAGCGCGTGGTCAGCAGATCTTCCAGATCAAGCACCGATGATGCCTCGGTACCGGCCAGCACCAGGCCGCCGTCGGCGGTCCGCCGCGCAGCATCGATCAGGTCGGCCATCACGGTAAGCAGCCGTCGAATGCGCTCCGCCGGCAGCTTCAGGATGCGCCCGTCATCCAGGCTGGTGATCAGCTCGTCATCGACGATCTGCGCGGCATCCATCCCGCCACGCTCCAGCAGACGCGCCAGGATCGGCAGCAGCTTCACCCGCGCGCCATCAATTTCGATGCCGAAATCGAGCGAGAAGCGCCCCGCCTCGGCATCGCTCACGCGCACATCATAGTCACCCACAGCACTGACCATGCGCGGCCCGAAGCCTTCACCCACCTCGACGCGCCAGCCTAGCGCGCCCAGCACCGGGATGCGCTCGGTCACAAAGCTCTGCCAGCGTTCGGCGGCATCGCGCCCGTGATAGACATAGACAAGCCGCCCCTTCGCGGTCGGCCCATGCGCGATGCGCATCTGGCTGAAGCCGTCCTGCCGCAGCGTGGCGATGATGCCGGCCTCCGCCGCACGGTCGCGCCGCACAAACATTGGCGGGTCGGCAGCGCCTGGCAGCCGCAGCGAGTGGCGGTCGTCCTCGGCGTGGGTCACCGCGCCGTCATAGTCGAAATCCACCAGCAGCGCGTCGATGCTCTGGGTCAGCCCGAATGCACCAGGCGCCTCGACTTTCTGCAGCCGCGCAATAGGGGTGAGCGGCCGGTCGATGATGATTGGCTCGGCACTGCCCAGCGGGATCCCGCGGCGGGGAGCCGCAGAGGGCTCGAAGCGGGGAGGGGCCTGGAAGCGTGATGTGGTGCGCACCGGCGGTGGCGCGGTCGGGCGCACAAATCCGGGATTGGCCGGCCGAGCGGCCGAACGCACCGGCGCGACAGGCGCGGCCGCTGCCGGCTTCGGCGCGGCCGTCGCCCGCAGCCGCACCCGGCCCACCTCGCCGGTGGCGCCATCGACATACCACGGCCCCTCATCGCCCAGAATCACCGCCGACTTCGCCGGCAGATTGGGCGGCTGGTTGGCGGCGAAGGCGCGCTCGGCGCCGCGGATCAGCATCTTGCCGGTCGCCTGCCAGCGTCCGCGCCCAAGCCGCGGCAGCAGACCG
>CAIVDX010000030.1 GCA_903904805.1 uncultured Rhodospirillales bacterium | reverse complement strand
TGCTTGACCAGTTATAGAGCGCGCCACCGCCATCACCAGGCGCCGTGCGGCCGGCGGTTTGCACGGTGAACCCGGCTGACTGCGCGGCGACGGCTTTCAGTTCGGTGAGATTGGCCACCAGCCCAGCGCCGCCCGATGCCAGCCAGCGCGTGCCATTCAACGTCGCGGTGACGCCGCCGGCGACGAAATTGCTGCCGCTGTAGGGCGCGCTCATGGCCGGGCTGGATGTGTCGGTAATCGCGATGGCAATTGCCGAGGCCGGTGTCGAGCTGCCGGAAAAGGCAAAGATCGGCGTGGACACCGAACGCTCACCCACCACCACGTTGAAATTCAGGCCCATCGACGGGAACGAGCCTGACGGCGCGATGGTGATCCTGGCGGAATTGTTGGTGAGGTAGCTTTCGAAATGGACGTTCTGCGCGCCGGTGAAGTTGAACACATCACCCGACAGAATGTTGCCGTCCATCACCCAGCCGGCGATGTTCTTGATGGTGCTCGCGCCGTTCGAGCCGAACCAGTTGTCGGAAACAATGCTGATGCCGATTTGATTCGCGTAGATGCCACCGGAGGTATTGGAATCGATATCGATGCCGCGAAATTTGCTGGATGCACCGCCGTTTTGCGAACTCGTGTAGGCGGAGGCATCGAGATACAGGCCGAAGCCGTTCGCATACAGGCCGCCGCTGGCCACCATCAAGCCAAAATAATTGGCCGCCGCCTTGATCCCTGGCCCGGTAAAATGGCTGAACCAGCAATTGTTGACGAAGATGTCGCCGATATAGTTGGTGCTCGGCGTGAGCAGATTGAGGCCTGCGCCCGCGCCGCCGGCTGATGTCACGTCATTGATGTGCACGGTGTTGGTGATGGCGTTGACCGATTGCAGATCGATGCCGTCATAGAGGTTGCTGCCGAAATGCACCCGATCGATCAAAACATTGTTGGCGTCGATCAAATCGATCATCGCGCCCGCGGTCGCGGTCTGCGCGCGGCTGAACCCGATATCGGCGATCTCCAGGCCGGCGCTGCCGCCGCTGCCGCCGGTGAACTTGAAATTGTCGATCAGGGCCGTCGCGTCATCGAGCATGATGGTGGTGGAGTATTTGCCCGCGCCCCTCATCGAATAGTTCGACAGCCCGGTGGTGCCCCAGGTGGCCGCGACGCGGTAGCAGCCCGCGCCGAAGGACACGGTGCGCGCGCCGGCGGACACGGCCAGTGAAAAGGCCGGCGCGTTGTCGGTGCCGGAACCGGCGCTGCAGTTGCTGTCGGCCGCCGCGCCCCACCATTCCGGATAGACGCTTTCCTGCACCGAATTGCCGGAGCCAGGCGCGCCAAAGAACTGAAACTTGGTCGGGTTGCCGAAAATCTTGTATCGGCCCGCCTCGATCCGGCCGCCGAAATTCACCTGACCGCCGCCTGACGTGGTGAGGATGGCGCCATGGTCGATTTTGAAGTTTACCGTATAGGACTGGTAATATTGCCAGTTATAGGTGCCGTTCGCGGGCAGGTAGATGGTGATGGCATTGCCCAGCGCCGCGGTGATGCGGGCCACCGTCGCATCAGCCGATTCCGAGCCGACCTGCCACGCCAGGAAGTTCACCACGTCGCCGGTCCACGCCGACAGCGGGCGCGGGGTCACACTGCGGTTCGCGGTGATCGGCGGCAGCCGTTCGGCCGGCAGCGTGCCGGTGGTGATGTTGGCAGCATTGGTCGCATCGGTGGTGGCGGACGGCGCCAGCGTGGCCTGGTTGGCGGGCACATACCCCAACGCACCACGCACATCGTCGTCATTCAGTTCGCGGGCATGCGCCGCACCGCCAATGGCAGTGACCGCAAGCAGCGCAGCGAAAATGATTGACCGAAGACTCATGCGAGATCCGTTCAAGTTGGCTCGGTGATGACGGTGCCGTCGATCGGGCTGACCAGCAGCTGGCCATCAGCGCCGGTGATCAAGGTGACATCGCCGACAAATGGCAGGTTCATGTTCACCCGATAGCCTCCGATAATGGCTTGCAGCACCACCATCTGCACCTCAAGCCCGGGTTCGGGCGCATAGCTTTCGCGCCAGACGCCGGTGATGGTGATGCGGGCTTCGGCCAGCACACGATCCTCGACGCCGAATTTATAGCCCACATGGACCGTGGGGATCTTAGAAACCATCCCCACCCAGCCGATATTGCAGAGCAGCGCCTGTTTCACCTGGCCGACGAGCGTGTCGAGCGAGGCCACCGCATCGGCCTGCAACGCCTCTTCG
>CAIVDX010000029.1 GCA_903904805.1 uncultured Rhodospirillales bacterium | reverse complement strand
GCGGAAATTCTCCACCAGCACGTCGGCGCGGGCGAGCAGCGCCAAAGCCTTATCCTTGTCCTTTTTCAAATCAAGAACAACCGACATCTTGTTGCGGCCATGGATCGAGAACCACACCGCGTTGCCATTCACCGCGGCCCCCCAGCCACGGATCGGGTCGCCGCCAGGCGGCTCCACCTTGATGACCTCGGCACCCAGATCGGCCAGCACACGGGTGCAGAACGGCCCGGCAATATAATGCCCGAGCTCGACGATCTTCAGCCCGACCAACGGGCCAACGCGCTTCGGTGGTGTCATCTGTTTCCCCCAACTCAGGAATTGGTACGGACAAATCCCTAAATCGTCGTCCGCCTCTTGTCCAACCGCTCTAATCTCTGCGGAACGCTGTAATCAAGCTCTCCGCCTCATCGCGGTCGGTGTTCAAAGCCCGGCGCGCCAGGCCTTCGGGGAAGCCGGCGCGCGCCATCACTCCCAACTCCCGCTTGAACATCGCCGGATCACGCTCGGCGGCGCGGAACGGCCCGATCCGGCGCTTTTTCGTCAGAATGAGCGCGGCGGCGAACACCGCCTCGGCGGGCGCCTCGGTCACCGCCTGCACGATCTCGGGCGCCACCCCCCTGGCCCGCAACGCGGCGCGCGCGGCCGTGGGCGAGCGCCCGGTGCGCAAGGCGCCCGCGGCCCGGCGCGCGGCAAAGGCGGCATCGTCGATCACGCCGAGTTCCACCAGACGGTCGGCCACGCGCAGCGCCGCCGCGCGGGCCACCGCACGCGCCTCGGCCGGAGTGTCCGGCCCGACGGCGCGATCAATGCGCCGGTTCAGCACGCGCAACAGCCCGGCCCGCGTGGTGGCATAGCGCGCCATATGGGCCAGCGCCGCCTCACGCAATGCGGCCTCATCGGGAATGCTGGGCCGAGGTCTGACTTTCATCGCGCAACCCTGCACCAGCCACCCCGCGTCTGCCCAGCATCGCGAAGAACCGCCGATTTTCCGCCCAAAAGTTTGACTTCTCGGCCGCCGCTGAGGATCATCCCGCCGCCGCCGGCAGGGTCGCCCTTGCCGGCATTCGCTGTTCCGTTTCGCTCGACCAACCATGGTGCCACAATGATCACCGCCCTGATGCCGACCTACGCGCGTGCCGACCTCGCCTTCGACCATGGCGAGGGCGCCTGGCTGTGGAGCGAGGATGGGCGCCGCTTCCTGGATTTCGGCGCCGGCATCGCCACCTCGAGCGTGGGCCACGGCAACCCGCATCTGGTCGGCGCCATCGCCGCGCAGGCGGCGAAGGTGATGCATGTCTCCAACCTCTATCGCGTCTCCGGCGCCGAGAAGCTGGCGGCGCGGCTGGTCGCCAACAGCTTCGCCGACAGCGTGTTCTTCTGTAATTCGGGCGCGGAGGCCAATGAGGGCCTGACCAAGATGATCCGCCGGGCGATGAACCGCACCGGTCGGCCCGAGGCCACCCGAATCATCTGCTTCGAGGGCGCCTTCCATGGCCGCACCCTGGCCATGCTGTCGGCCACCGGCAATCCGAAATATCTCGATGGGTTCGGCCCGCCGGTGGAGGGCTTCGACCATGTGCCGCTGAACAACCTCAACGCGGTGCGCGACGCCATCACGCCGCAGACAGCGGGCATCCTGGTGGAGCCGCTGCAGGGCGAGGGCGGCATTCGCCTGGCCGACCCGGAATTCCTGCGCGGCCTGCGCGCCGCCTGCGATGAATACGGCATCCTGCTCGGCATGGACGAGGTGCAGACCGGCTTTGGCCGCTCCGGCAAATTGTTCATGCATCAGGTCGCCGGTGTGACGCCGGACGTGATGTCGGTCGCCAAGGGCATCGGCGGCGGCTTTCCGATGGGCGCGGTGCTCGCCACCGAGGCGGTGGCCAGGCATCTGACGGCGGGCAGCCACGGCACCACCTTCGGCGGCAGCCCGCTCGCCTGCGCCGCCGGCAACGCGGTATTGGACATCATCCTCGCGCCGGGCTTCCTGGATGAGGTGAACGACACCGCCGCCCGTCTGTGGGCGGGCCTTCAGGAACTGGTCGCCTTCTATCCCGATATCTTCGCGGAGGCGCGCGGCCAGGGGCTGCTGGTCGGGCTGAAATGCCTGGTGCCGAATGCCGACATGCAGGCCGCTTCGGTGGCCGAGGGGCTGCTCACCGTCGCGGCGGGCGACAACGTGCTGCGCCTCGCTCCGCCGCTGATCGTGCGTGCGGCTGAAGTGGACGTCGCGCTGGAGATGCTCGCCCACGCGGCGACCCGCATCCGCGCCCATCTGGCGGCGGCGGCGCAATGAGCAGCGCCCTCACCAAACCTGCCTCGGGCACCGCCCGGCCGCCGCGGCATTTCCTCGATATCAAGGACCACGACGCCGCCACGCTGCGCCGCATCCTCGACACCGCCAGCGCCTGGACGCGGGCCGCGCACCCCCGCCCGCTGGCCGGCCGCACACTGGCGCTGATCTTCGGCAAGCCGAGCACGCGCACGCGCGTCAGCTTCGAGGTGGCGATGCGCCAGCTTGGCGGCGACGTGATCGTGCTCTCCGGCAACGACATGCAGCTTGGCCGCGGCGAAAGCATCGCCGACACCGCGCGGGTGATGTCGCGCTATGTGGACGCGATCATGCTGCGCACCGACCGGGTGGCGAAGATGGAGGAGATGGCGGCCCACGCCGCCGTGCCGGTCATCAACGGCCTGACCGAGCGCAGCCATCCCTGCCAGGTGCTGGCCGACATCATGACCTTCGAGCAGCATCTGGGCCCCATCGCCGGGCAGAAGATCGCCTGGGTGGGTGATGCCAACAATGTTGCGCGCAGCTGGATCGAGGCCGCCGCGATCCTCGGCTTCACCATGTCGCTCGCCACGCCGTCCGACTACGCCCCACCGCGCGACCTGCTCGCCTGGGCGGCCAAGGCGGGCGCGAAGATTGAAACCACCCGCGATCCGGCCGAGGCCGTCGCCGGTGCACGCTGCGTGCTGACCGACGTGTGGGTCAGCATGGCCGACGAGGACGCCGACCGCCGGCGTGCCGCCTTGTCGCCCTACCAGGTGAACACGGCGCTGATGCAGGCCGCCGCAGCGGATGCGATCTTCATGCATTGCCTGCCGGCGCATCGCGGCGAAGAAGTCGCCGCCGAGGTGATTGACGGGCCGCAATCCGTGGTATGGGACGAAGCCGAAAACCGGCTGCACGTGCAAAAAGCCATTCTGGCCTGGGTGCTGAGAGCGATCTGATGAGCCATAGCGACGAAGACGAACCCAGCCTGCCGGGCTGGGTCGATGAACGGCTGGACGAGATCTTCGCCGGCTTTCCCGAGGACATGCCCGTCGAGGAAGTCCGCCAGGCCTATGCCGAGTGCCTGGCGCAGGCGCTGGATTCCATCGATGTCCCGGCCGCCGGCGCCACCTGCCGCAAGCTGCTGCTTGCGCAGCTGGAGGAGCTGCAGGTGGAACCGGAGGTGATCGAGGCGCTGGATGAGGTACTTGAGGCGCTTGAGGAGGAGATGGCGGAGGAAGAGTGACTGGGTAGGCCAGAGGGCTCTGCCCCCTGGCCCCCCGCCAAGGGCGGAGCACGCTGGCGCATGACGGGGTGCAGGCGCAGAGCCCCTGGCCTACCAAATCACTCCTCATCCCCCTATCTTCACCTCATGTCCTCCACCCCCGCCTTCCTAGACCCCGGCCGTCCCGACGTTCCCGACATCGTCGTCCCCCGCGCGGTCCTGCCATTCTACATCCCCAACCGCCCCGTGCGCGGCCGACTGGTCCGTTTGGGCGCGCTCGCCGATGCGCTGATCACCCGGCACGAGCAGCACCCCTCGGTGCATGCGCTGGTGGGCCAGGCGATGGCGCTCACCGCCGCCCTAGCGACCGCGCTGAAATATCGCGGCTCATTCAGCCTGCAGGCAAAGGGCGATGGCGCGGTGCCGATGCTGCTCGCCGACTGCACCGAAGACGGCACGCTGCGCGGCTACGCGCGGGCGAATGACGAGAAGCTGGCCTCGCTGCTGAACACCGTGCCCAACCCCGACGCGGCGATGCTGCTCGGTCGTGGCTATCTGGCCTTCAGCGTCGACCAGGGGCCGGACATGGAGCGCCATCAGGGCATCGTCGCCATCATCGGCGAGAATCTCGCGGCAATGGCGATGCATTATTTCGAGACCTCCGAGCAATTGCCCTGCGTGGTGAAGCTCGCCTGCGCGCACACCGAGCAGGGATGGCGCGCCTCTGCCCTGGTGCTGGAACGCATCGCCGGCGCGGGCGGGGTCGATCTGTCGATGACGCTGTCCGAGCAGAACGACCATTGGCACACCGCGGTCACACTCGCCTCCACGCTGACCGATGCGGAACTGCTGGATGAAAGCCTGTCGGGCGAGCAGTTGCTGTTCCGGCTGTTCCACGGCGAGGGCGTGGCCGCGGATCGTCCGCGCGCGCTGGCCTATGGCTGCCGCTGCTCACGCGCGAAGCTTTCCGGGATTCTCGAGGGATTTTCCGGCGCTGACCTCGACGAGATGGTGCTGGATGACGCCATCGTGATGAATTGCGAGTTCTGCAACATCGCCTTCCGCTTCGCGCGGGAGGAGGTGCGTGGCCTCGATCAGTCCGATCAGGATATGAGTGAATGATGCAGCGACGCACCATCCTGCTGCTGCCCTTCGCCGCCGCCGCCTGCTCGTCGTCAGCACCGCCGCGGGTGTTCGATGCGCTGCATTACGATTATCTCGATCCACTCTCGCTCGATGTCGGGGTGATCGACATCGATGACCATTGGCGAGCGACATCGCCCAATGATGTCGGCGACCAGTCGCCGGCACGGCCGGTGCCCTCGCTGGTGACAATGGCGCGCGACCGGCTGAAGCCGGGCGGCGCCGCAGGGCGTGCGGTGTTCACCATCACCAGCGCGTCGGTGATCAAGACCGACGATTCGCTGGTCGGCAATTTCGGCACCCGCGTTGACATCTATGACGCCGGCAACACACGCGTGGGCTATGCCGAGGCCCGCGTGGGACGCACCCGCACGGGGCTCGGCTCACGCGCGGAGTTCACAGGTTTGCTCTACGATTTCGTCAAGGCGATGACGGATGCGATGAATGTGGAGCTAGAGTTTCAGGTGCGGCACGCCCTGAAGGACCTGCTCGCCACCGGCGCCAACGCTCCCGCGCTTCCCGCGCCGGTGATGCAGCAGACGCTGGCGCCGCCGAAGCGTTAAACGCTCGACAGCACCGCGTCACACACGCGATGCGCATCCGCGTCCGACAGGTCGGGATAAAGCGGCAGCGCCAGGATGCGATTGCCGATTTCCTCCGAGACGGGCAGCGAAGCCCCATCATGCAGGCTGGCATAGGCCGGCTGGAAATGCAGCGGCTTGGGATAGTAGATCGCGCTCGGCACGCCCTTCTCACGCAGCGAAGCGGCCAGGCCATCGCGGGACTCGCCTGATTTCAGCAGGATCGAATAGATCGCCCACGCGCTGTCGCTGTCGGGCACGCGGGCGGGGATCTGCACCGCGCCGGCCAGACGGCTGTCATACAGGTCGGCGATACGGGCGCGCGAGGCGAGGTCTGCCTCGAAGATGTCGAGCTTGCACAGCAGCACCGCGGCCTGGATCGTATCGAGGCGGCCGTTCATGCCGGTGCGGATCACCTCATAGCGCTGCTTGCCCTCGCCGTGGGTGCGCAGGCTGCGAAACAGGCTGGCGCGCTCATCATCTTCGGTGAACAGGGCGCCGCCATCGCCATAGGCGCCGAGCGGCTTGGAGGGGAAGAAGCTGGTGGCGGTCGCCGTCGCCATCGTGCCCAGGCGCTTGCCGCCAAGCGAGGCGCCGAAGGATTGCGCGGCGTCGTCGATCGTTGTCATGCCGAATTCGGCGGCGAGCGCGTTGATCGCCGGCCAGTCGGCAGGCTGGCCGAACAGATCCACGCCCATGATCGCGCGCGGCGTGAGCTTGCCGCCATCGCGCACCTGGATGATGCGGGCGCGCAGATTGGCGATGTCGATCTGGAACGTGGTCGGATCGATATCGACAAACACCGGCGTGGCACCGAGCACGGTCGCGACCTCGGCGGTGGCGGTGTAGGTGAAAGCCGGCAGGAACACCGCGTCGCCACGGCCGATATTCTCCGCCATCAGCGCGATCTGCAGCGCATCGGTGCCCGAGCTGACGGCGATACAATGCTTCGCGCCGCAGAAGGCGGCCAGACGCTGCTCAAGCTCGGTCACATCCGGGCCAAGCACGAACTGGCAGCTGGCCAGAATGGCGTCCAGCCTGGCGCGCAAAGCGGTCTCGATGCGGGCGCGCTGGGGCTTCAGATCCAGAAAGGCGATCGGCGCCAGCGAGGTGTGCGTGTCCATGGAATCTCCAGATGTCTCTATCGACGGGCTGAGGCAGCCTCTCCGCCCGGATTATGGTCGAATTCCGGCACGAGACGCCCGAGCATCTCCATCGCCAGATGGGTTTGCCCCGCCCGACAGGCCGCGCCGATCTCCTCGATGGCGCGGCCGACGATGGCAGGGTCGGCGGTACGCGGGGCGGCCATCAACAGGCCGGGATGGCCGGTGGGCACCGGCGGCTCGCGGCCGTGGAACAGTTCCTCGAACAGTTTCTCGCCCGGCCGCAGCCCGGTGAAGCGGATATCCACGTCGCGGTCCGGCACCAGACCGGCCAGGCGGATCATGCGCCGCGCGAGATCAACGATCTTCACCGGAGGCCCCATGTCGAGCACGAAGATGCCGCCATCGCGCCCGCCGGGCAGCGCCGCACCACCCAGCGCGAGCACCGAGGCCTGCAGCACCAGCCCCACCGCTTCACGCACCGTCATAAAATAGCGTTGCATGTCCGGGTGGGTGACGGTCAGCGGACCGCCGCGCGCCAGCTGCCGGCGGAACAGCGGCACCACTGAGCCGGTGCTGCCCAGCACATTGCCGAACCGCACGGTTACACAGCGCAGCGCCCCGGCGCCGCCAGTGTGGCCGGCGATATCCAGCGCCTGACAATACATCTCGGCCAGGCGCTTGGAGGCACCCATGAGCGATGACGGGTTCACCGCCTTGTCGGTGGAAATGAACACCATCGCCATCGCGCCCACCGCGCGGGCGGCGTCGGCCACGTTCAGCGTGCCGGTGGCGTTGGTGAGCATGCCCTCCATCGGGTTTGCCTCCACCATCGGCACATGCTTCAGCGCGGCGGCGTGAAACACCTGTTCGGGCCGCAGACGCTCGAAGATGTCACGGATGCGCGGGCCGTCACGCACATCGGCGATCAGCGCCTGACGCGGTATCTCGGGGCGGGTTTCACCGAGTTCGAGATCGATCTGCCAGAGCGCATATTCGCCATTGTCGAGCAGGATCAGCTGCGACGGGCCGAGGGTGGCCACCTGGCGTGCCAGCTCACTGCCGATGGTGCCGCCGGCGCCCGTCACCAGCACGCGGCGGCCCTGGATCATCCGCGCCATGCCGTCCCGGTCGAGCGGCACCTGGGCGCGGTCCAGCAGGTCCGCGATGACCAACGGCTGCAGCTCGAGGGGCTGTGCCGGGCCGGCGCCGGCGGATTGCAGCGTGGTCGGCCGTGGCGCGCGCCGGACGGGGATTTCCCGCGCATCCGCCACGTCGAGCAAAGCCGCCAGCTCGTCGGCCGGCAGATCGGCACCGGTGAGCACCAGGCAGGCCTGGGTTTCCCCCTCGGCGGCCAGCGCATCGAGGATCGAGGCCGCCTCGCCGACGGTGCCGAGGATCGGCGTGCCCTGGATGCGCCGGCCGGTCTGCCGCGCGCCCAGCGTCAGCAGCCCACGCACCCGCAGGCTTGGCGCGCGCTCGGCGGCCAACGCGCGCAGGAACAGATCAGCGCCCTCGCCATCGCCGACCAGCAGGATGGTCTTCAACTCGTCGCCGGCGCGGCGCTTTCGCCCCTGCAGCAGCCGGTAGAAGATGCGCGGCGCGGCCAGCAGCGCCAGCAGGCACAGCCCAAACCCCAGCGCCAGGCGCGCCCCGTCATGCATCGCCGGGTTGGTCGCCAGCCCCGCGGCGAAGATCAGCGCGGCCAACACCGCCGCCCCCACCACCGAGGCCAGGTCGGACAGACCGGTGAAGCGCCAATACTGGCTGGGCAGGCGGAACGGAATCGAGGCGAGCAGCAATGACACCACGCCCGCCGCCCAGACCTGGCCGCTGAGCGCCGCGGTGCCGGTGATCCAGCCGGCCAGCGGCACCGCCACCGTCGCGGCGACGATGTCGAGCCCGATATTCAGCAGGATGCGTTGAATCGAACGGCGGTTGGTCATCTCGTCTCAATAGAGAATCATCGCTGATCAGGCCAGCTTGGCCGTTGCCATAATCATGTCATGCGCCCTGAGAGCGGTGCGCCGCGTCAATGGCTGGCACGGGGCGGGCCGACGGCTTATGAAACAAGGCCGGTCGCGTCGGCCTCGGCCAGGGGGCGGCCATTCAACAGGGGAGCGGAACCATGTGCCTGCGCTGCACCACACATCTTGGCCGTCGCGGCTTTCTGTCGCTGTCATCAATTGCCGCGATCGGCGCCGGGGCGGTCGGCTCGGGCCTGATGGCGCGGCCGGCGCGCGCAGCCACCGCGCTCACCGCCGACGAGGCGTTGGCCAAGCTGAAGGACGGTAACGCCCGCTACGTCGCCGGTCCGCAGCTCTGCGAGGACAATATGCTCAAGCAGCGCGCCGATGTCGCCAAGAGTCAGGCGCCCTGGGCATCCATCCTCACCTGCTCGGACAGCCGCGTCACGCCGGAGCTGATCTTCGGCGGCGTGTCGCTGGGCGAGCTGTTCGTCGCCCGCAATGCCGGCAACATGGCCGACACCGCGACGATGGGCACCATCGAATACGGTGCGGAGCATCTCGGCACGCCGCTGGTGGTGGTGCTGGGCCATGAGACCTGCGGCGCGGTCGTTGCCGCCTGCGATGTGGTAAAGACACACGCCAGGTTGCCTGGCTCGATCGGCCCGATGGTCAACGCCATCGTGCCGGCCGCGCTGGCGATGAAGGGCAAGCCGGGCGATTTCGTCGACAACACCGTGCGCGAGAGCGCGCGCCGCACCGCCCACAAGATCGCCACCCAAAGCCCGGTGATCAAACACCTGGAGCATGAGGACAAGGTGAAGGTCGTTTATGCCCGCTACGATCTGCAAAGCGGCGCTGTGGAGTTTCTGGGTTAGGCTGCACAACCGCATCGGGAGGCCGGGGGCGCTGCCCCTGGCCTACCCAGTCCACTTTCTCTAATCAGGCTGCATGACTGCCGAAGCCCTGCTCCGTCACCTCGCTTTCGCCTGCGCGCTCGCCCTGCTGTCAGCCGCCGCGGTGCGGGTGATGATCTCCGCCCGTCTGCTCGACCGGCCAAACGCCCGCAAGGCGCACACCGTGCCCACCCCCAAAGGTGGCGGCGTGGGAATCGTGCTGGCCTTTCTGGTCGGCGTTGCGGTGCTCTATCGCTATGCCGAGTTCGGTAGGCTGGCGGAGCCCTATTTCCGCGGCGTGATCCTCGCCGCCATCGCCATCGCCGTCGTGGCATTTTTCGACGACCTCAAGGACTGGCCCTTCACGGTGAAGCTCGGCGCGCAGGTGCTGGCCGCGATCATGGCGGTGGGCAGCGGGTTGTATATCGACGACCTGCGCATCCCCTATGTGGGCGTGCTTCAGATCGGAGTGCTGGGCGCGGTGCTGTCGATCGCCTGGATCGTGTTCGCCACCAATGCGGTGAATTTCATCGACGGCATGAACGGCCTGGTCGCCGGCTCGGTGCTGGTCACCTGCGCGTTTCTCGCCGCCATTGCCGCCGCCCAGGGCGGCTGGTTCGTCTATTTCGCCAGCCTGATCCTGGGCGCCGGCGTGGCCGGGTTCCTGCCATTCAACTACCCCAGCGCGCGCATCTTCATGGGCGACGTGGGCAGCCAGTTCTGCGGCTTCATCCTGGCGATCCTGGCGATCGCCGCCGGGCGCTTCCAGGGCGTGGAGCTGAGCTTCGTGCTGGTGCCGTTCATGCTCTCGGGCATCATCTTCGACGTGATCTTCACCCTGTGCCGCCGTGCCCTGGTGGGCGAGCGGGTGACCCAGGCGCATCGCGGGCATCTGTATCAGGTGGCCGCCCGGTCAGGCATGGATTCACGCTGGATCGCGGTGCTCTACTGGGGCTTCGCCGCCTATGGCGGGCTCGGGTGCCTCCTGTTCATCGGCGCAGCGCCGATGTGGAAGCCGCTCATCCTGCTGATGCCGCTGCCGGTGCAGCTGGTCTGGCTATGGACCGTTCGGCGCGCCGCCCGAAGTGCGGGGTTGGAGCGCTGGTAGCGGCGAGAGAACACCGGATCCTGGACCTCATGTGATCTGTAAAACCTGATACCTGACCAACGGATCAAACCAACGCGGTCACGCTCTAGAGCTCCACACCGATCTTGCGGTCCAGCGAATAGGGGCCGCCGCCGCGCAGCGCGATGGCAAAGCACAGCAGGCCCCACATCAGCACATATTCGTAGCCCGAGTTGCGCCAGCCGAAGCCGTTGGAGAGGTAGATGTCGAAAGTGAGCTCGGCCATTTCGATCGCGGCGGCGGCGGCAAAGAAGCGGGTGAACAGGCCCAGCGCGATGGCCACGCCGCCGAAAAACTCAATCACCAGCAGAACGGCCACGATCAGCGCCGGCTGGTGATAGCCCAGTTTCACATAGTTCGGGATGGCGCCCGAGAAATTGACCAGCTTGCCCCAGCCGTGCACCGCCAGGATGCCACCGACAGCAAGCCGCACGACCGGCCAGGACAGCGGCACCAGCACCGCATAAAGCCTGTCGAAGCCGGGGATCAGCGGCCGTGGCTCTGGTGATGCATTCATCTTCTCGCACTCCCATATGTTTGCGTGGGACGCTAAGGGGCGATCGCACGCCGGCACAAGCTTCATCAAAATCGCGGTTGCAGCATCGCCCTTCCTGGTCCAGTGACGAGCCGTGGTTTGCGCCGGGTTCGGCGCGGGTCTATCCTGGTTCAACAACCGGCGGGGCGAACCCGCCTTGAGTATGGAAAGGCTGGAGGCAACATGGGTGGCTTGAGCATCTGGCACTGGATGGTGGTGCTTCTGGTCGTGCTGATGCTGTTTGGCAGCGGCAAGGTCAGCGGTCTGATGGGCGACTTCGCCAAGGGCATCAAATCCTTCAAGAAAAACATGGCGGACGACGAGCCCGATGTGTCGATGGAAGCCTCGGCCGAGAAGGCCGCCGGCAGCATCGCCCCACCCGCCGCAACCGTGGCGGCGAAGCAGCCGCAGCATCAGGGCTAAGTTCGGGAGATGAGCGCATCCGCCACCCCGGACTGGGCGGTGGCGGAGATCATCCGCGCCGGTCAACGGATGGATGCGCGTGGCTGGGTGCCGGCCACCGCCGGTAATATCAGCGTGCGCATCGGCCGACGCGAGCATGAACAGCCACGCATCGCCATCACCGCCAGCGGCCATCACAAGGGCTTTCTCACCGAAGGCGCGGTGATGCAGGTCGATATCGCGGGAAACCCGCTCACCCATGGCAAGCCCTCGGCGGAAACCCTGCTGCATTGCCAGATCTATTCCACCTTCCCCGAGGCCGGCGCGGTGCTGCATGGCCACTCGGTGCCCGGCACGGTGCTGTCGATGCGCACCGAGGCTCCCGCCATCTCCTTTGCCGGCTACGAACTGCTCAAGGCGTTCGAGGGCCAGACCACGCATGAGACCAGCCTCGACCTGCCGTTGTTTGACAATGACCAGGACATGCCCCGCCTGGCCGGGGTGATCGCGCCGCTGCTGCCAGCCTGCACACTCGGCTACCTGATCCGTGGCCACGGCGTGTATGTCTGGGGCCCGACCATGGACACCGCCCTGGCGCGGCTGGAGGGCCTGGAATTCCTGCTCGCCTGCGAGCTTGAACGAAGGAGACTGCCACGATGAGCCGTCTGACCATCTATCCCGACACCACGCCCGACACCGCACGGCTGCGCACCGAGGATGCCGGCGCCATCGCTGCCGAACTCGCCCGCATCGGTGTGCGCTTCGAGCGCTGGCAAAGCCCGGTCACGCTGAGCCCGGACGACGATGCCGAGACCATTCTCGCCGCCTATCGACCTTATCTGGATGGTCTGATGGGTGCCACCGGCGCCGGCTCGGCGGATGTGGTGAAAATGACCCCGGACATCCCCAACCTGCCCGCCATCCGCGCGAAATTTCTCGCCGAGCACACCCACAGCGAGGACGAGATTCGTTTCTTCGTTCATGGCTCAGGCAATTTCGTGCTGCATGTGAACGGCGAGGTGTGGGACGCACATTGCACCGAGGGCGACCTGATCAGCGTGCCGGCGAACACCAAACATTGGTTCGATGCCGGCGAGGCGCCCTCCTTCACCGCGCTGCGGGTGTTCACCGACAGCTCCGGCTGGGTGCCGCATTACACCGGCGACGCCATCGCCGAGCGTTTCCCGGTCAGCTAGATGCACGGCTTCGACTGGGTGCTGAGCGACGTCGAGGGCACCACGACGCCGATCGCCTTCGTGCGCGACGTGCTGTTCCCCTATGCCCGCACCACCCTGCCTGAGCTGATCACAGCCCGCGCCGACGACCGGGCGGTGGCCACCTGCCTCGCCGAGATCGCCCGCCTCGCCCCGGGCATTTCACCCGCTGTGGCACTCGCCCGTTGGATGGACGACGATGCCAAGGTCACCCCGCTGAAGGACCTGCAGGGGATCGCCTGGCAGGACGGCTATGAGAGCGGCGCAATCAAGGGCGCGATCTATCCGGACGTGCCGCCGGCCCTGCGCGCCTGGACCAGCGCCGGGATCAGGATCGGCATCTACTCCTCCGGCTCAGTGCGGGCGCAGCGCCTCATCTTCGGCCATTCCGACCAAGGCGATCTGTCGGGCCTGATCTCGGCCAATTTCGACACCACCATCGGCACCAAGCGCGAGGTGGCCAGCTACATCGCTATCGCGGATGCGCTGGGCAGCGCGGCGACGCGCATTCTTTTCCTCTCCGACATCGCCGCCGAACTCGATGCCGCAGCATCGGCGGGCATGCGCACCTGCCAGCTGGTGCGCCCGCAGGACGGCACTTTGGCCTCCGATGCGCACCCGAAGGCCGCCGATTTCAGCGAAATCACTGGGCTGTTCACGCTCGCCTGAAAAATCCTGACATCGAATCGGCCCGAATCACAACGCCTTGTGGTGCAGCCCCCATTTTGTCCACAAGTTTTTGTGTTTCGGCTTCGTTAATGGCTTGACCCCGGGGAGGGCTCCTACCCTATGTTGTGGTCATTCCGAGGGGGGGACCACGACATGGAGTGGAGTGAAGAGATCATCGAGCGTCTGCGGGCGCTCTGGGCGGAAGGGCTGTCCACCGCCGAGATCGGCCGCCGCATGGGCATTTCCAAGAACGCCGTGGTGGGCAAGGCGCACCGCCTGAACCTGCCCGCGCGCCCGTCACCGATCCGCCGCGGTGGCGAAAGCGCGCGCTCGCGTCCGGTCGTGCGCCGGGTCACCGGGCCGACGCTGCCGCCGCTGGCCACCGCCTCGCTGCCGCCGATCAACGCATCCTCACCGATCCCGGCGGCGCCGCGCCCAGCCGCGGTGCAAGCGCCGGTGTCGAACGCCAACACTGTCGCGCCGATGCCCGCCCTGCGTCCGGTTGCCACCCCGGCCACCCGCGGCGCGCGGTTCAACCCGTGCTGCTGGCCGCTTGGCGAGCCCGGCACGGCGGGGTTCCGCTTCTGCGATGAGGCCTCACTGACCGGTAAGCCCTACTGCGCCGAGCACGCGCAGATCGCCTACGTGAAGGTGCGCGACAAGCGCGACGAAGCCGCCGCCTGAGATCATCCTCGCCTGGTCCGGACCGCCCGGTCCGGACCAGGTGCTGAGATCGGCGGGATACGACCTCAATTTCATTTGCGCCCCCCGATCGTGCGACGTATCGTTGTCACGGTAGGGTAACCGGGAGCACCACAAGGTCCGGACCCTCCAGGAGGCGACGCGGACACGGGATGCTTTGTGCATCCGCACATCCCTTTTCGCGTCGACGTTCAATTGGGCCGCCCGATCCTTGATCGCGGCCTGGAGAGGAAGGACGACGTGACAATGACGACTCAGGGCACCGTGAAATGGTTCAACCCCACGAAGGGCTACGGCTTCATCGCGCCGGAGACCGGGGGCAAGGACATTTTTGTCCACATTTCCGCGGTTCAAAAGGCCGGCCTGCGCAGCCTGAATGAAGGTCAGCGCGTCGGGTTCGAGGTCGAGCAACAGCAGAATGGCCGTGCCGCAGCGGTCAATCTGATGAAGACCGACTGACACTGCCTGGGCGAGCGATCGCCCCACCCACATTCCGCCGCGTGACACCGCGCGAGGCGCGCCTCGCCTGCGCCCTGTCGTCGCGTCGGCCATAGCCACAGTGCCGCGACCCCAATTCGGAGTTTCGCGATCCTCGCCAATCGCGCATGACTGCGTGGCTGGCCAGCCGACCTGCGTTCGGCGTTGAGAGGAATTGCCCGGGGTGCGACACGCTTCCGACCAATCTGGACGCCTGTGACCGGGCCTCGCCGATCGGCTGCTCGTCTGGCCTGGCTGCGTGAGGGCGGATGGCTTCGGCGCAACAGGGTGATTGCCTGGAGCCTGGCGCTGCTGCTGGTGCAGGCGGCACTGCTCGCCCTCATCGTGCTGTGGGAATTCGGCGCGTTCGGGCCATCACGATCACCGTTTGTCAGCGACTTCCCAAGCTTCTACGCGGCTGGCGAACTGGCGCTGCAGGGGCTCCCCGAGCTTGCCTATGATGAGAACGCGCATGGCTACGCGGAGCAGGCGCTCGGCAACGCTGATGCGCCCTACGTGTATTTTTATTACCCGCCGCCGTTTCTGCTGCTCTGCGCGGCGTTGGCGGGGCTGCCCTATTGGGTGGCCTACGCGCTGTTCGAATTCATTCCGCTGCTGGTTTACGGTGCGCTGGCGTGTCGGATCGCCTTGGTTGGTGGCTGGCGAGGCTGGACTGCCGCGTTCGCCTTTCCGCCGGTGGTCTGGTGCGTCGGCCTGGGACAGAACGCGTTCCTGACGGCCAGCCTGTTGGCGGCGGGCGGTATGTGTGTGGACCGCACACCGCGGCGCGCCGGCCTGCTGTTCGGGCTGCTGTGCATCAAGCCCCATCTCGCGATGCTGGTCCCGGTGGCGCTGATCGCGGGGCGACATTGGCGCGCGCTGGCGGCGATGGTGGCGAGCGTGGCGGCGATCGGCGGTGTCACCCTGTGGCTGTTCGGCGGTGAGACCTGGCTGGCCTATTTTGCAACATGGCCGCACGCGACAGAGGTGTACGGGTCTGGCAGGGTGCTGTTCGCCGCCTTCGTCACACCCTTTGGCGCCGCACGATTGATCGGCCTGACGCCCGGCAGCGCGCTCGCGATGCAAGCGGTGGTGAGCGCTGGCGTGATGGTGAGTGTGGGTTGGCTTTGGCGCGTTGGAGCCAGTCGGAGCGTGCGCGGCGCGGCATTGCTGGCGGGCACGCTGCTGTGCGTTCCGGTGGCGCTTGTCTATGACCTGATGCCGCTCGGCTTCTGCATCGCCTGGCTGCTGCGGGAGGGGCACGCGCGGGGTTTTCCGCCCTGGGAAAAATCACTGCTCGCGCTGGTCTGCGCACTCGCTCTGATGACCGTGGTCGTCGGCTGGACGGTGCGGTTCCCGCTGGGAGTGTTCGCGCCGGCGATCGTTCTGGCGCTGTGCATGCGCCAGCGATCCCGCCCCGACGATGCCGGCGACGGGCAGCCGCGATGACAGGGGTTTGGGGCGGCCGCGCTGTGCGCTGATTTTTTCAAGAAAGAGGCATCTTACGTCTCTTCCCTCAGAAACTCCCGTGTCTGGCGCACGGCTTCGGCAAGGCCAAGACGAACCACGTCCACGCCGTCAGGGAAGGCGGAGAGCAGGCGTGTGGGGGTTTGGCGGTCGAGCAGGACAAATACGCCGCGGTCGTTGGCTCCGCGGATCAGTCTGCCGAAGGCCTGGCGCAGGCGCAGTCGTGCGATCCGGTCGTCCCAGGCCTTGGGGTCGCCGCCGCCCAGATGCACGCGGCGTTCCCGGTGGAGAATATCGGGCCGCGGCCAGGGGACGCGTTCGAAGACAACGATGCGGAGCGCGCGGCCGGGGACATCCACACCGTCGCGCATGGCGTCCGTGCCCAGCAGGCAACTTTCCTGTTCGGCGCGGAATATGTCGACCAGCGTGGCGTTGTCCATCGCATCCACATGTTGGGCGAGCAGCGGCAGGCCGGCGGCTTCCAACTGGGGGGCGATGCGGGCATGGACGGCGCGCAGGCGCGAGATGGCGGTGAACAGGCCCAGCGCGCCGCCGCCGGCAGCGAGGAACAACGCGCGGTAGGCACCGGCCAGCGCGGCGATGTCGCTGCCTGTCACGTCTGTCACCACGAAGGCGCGGGTTTGTGCGGCGTAGTCGAAGGGGCTGGCAACGCTGACCCGTAGTGGCGGTGACGGGAGATGCGGGGCGCCGATGCGGGCTTCGGCGGCGAGCCAGGCGGATTCGATGTCGGTCTCGTCCGCGCTTTCATTGGCGTCGCGCAATGTGGCCGAGGTGACCAACATGCCGTGAGCGGGGGCGGCGAGGCTGGCGGCGAAGGGAATGGTGGGGTCAAGCCAGTGGCGGTGCAGACCGACATCGCGGTCGCCGGCAGGGGTGCGGTCGAGGCGGAGGAACATCACGTGCTGCGGGCGGTCGCCGGGCTCGGGCGGGGCCTCGGCGATGGCGCGCAGCATGCCCTGCCAGGCGGAGAGGCGGTCGATGGCGCGGCGCTTCAGCGAGCGGCAGGCCGCCTCGATGCGGTTGCGCATCGCGGAGTCGAGATCGTCGGATTCGTCTTCAAGCCGGGCGGCGAGGCGTTGCATCAGGGCGGTGAGCGGTTCGGCCAGGCGGGTGAGGGCGCGCAAAAGGGTTTCGGCGGCTGCGGCGAGGTCCGGCTCGGCGGGGTAGAGGTCGCATTCGATGGAATTGATCGGGCCGCCGCGGTCGGGCGCGCGGGCGAGGAGCTGGCGGCGGGCGAGGCGGAGGAAGCGTTCGGCTTGGTTGGGGGTGCCGGGGTCGAGACCCTGCGCATCGGGGAGGTCCTCACCGATGCGGGCAGACCAGCCGGGAGCGGGCAGGCCGCGGGCGGCTTGCAGCGAGGCATCCAGCGCGGCCTGCAGCGAGGGGCGGTCGGCGACCAGTTCATCGAGGCGGCGGCGCAGACCGCGCGCGCGGGAGCGGCCACCTTCGGCGCCGAGCAGCCAGCGGCGGAGTTCGGCCCCCTCGCGGCCGGAGAGTTCGGCGGCGAAGGCGCTGTCGGCGGCATCGAACAGGTGGTGGCCTTCGTCGAACACATAGCGGGTGGGCACGGCGGTGTCGTCGATGCCACCCCAGGCGGCCTGGGCCATCACAAGGGCGTGATTGGCCACCACCAGGTCGGCCCCCTTGGCGCGGCGGATGGTGTGTTCGACGAAGCAGCGCCGCCAATGCGGGCAGGCGGCATGGATGCATTCGCCGCGGCGGTCGGCGAGGGCTGCGAGCATGCTGGCCCCGGTGGTGTTGGGGCCGAACAGGTCGGGCAGCCAGCCCGGCAGGTCGCCGCCGAACAGGTCGCCATCGGCCGTGGCGCCGGCCCAGCGCACCAGCAGGCCCATCGCCACGGAGGCCGGCGCGGTGGGGGCGAGGTTGCCGGCAATGTCCTCGACATTGAGCAGGCAGAGATAGTTCTCGCGGCCCTTGCGGACAACGACGCGGCGGCGGCGTTCGGCTTCGTCGGGGAACAGGCGGGCCAGCTCAGTGTCGATCTGGCGCTGCAGGTGGCGGGTGTAGGTGCTGATCCAGACCGGGGCCTTGTTGCGTTCGGCCCAAAGGCTGGCGGGCGCGATGTAGCCCAGGGTTTTGCCTGTGCCGGTGCCGGCCTCGGCGAGGACCAGGGTGGGGTCGCCGCGCTCGATGCGGGGCGCGAAGGCTGCCGCGGCGGCATGGGCGTAGTCGGACTGGCCCGGCCGCTGCTCGGCGTGCGGGCCGAGGAGCTGGGCGAGGCGGGCGCGGGCCTCGGCGGGGGC
>CAIVDX010000028.1 GCA_903904805.1 uncultured Rhodospirillales bacterium | reverse complement strand
TGGGATTTTTGGTCGGCGGGGCGCTGTTTTTGGCGCTGCGGGAGATCTTTGGGGTGGTCGCCTTCTAGGAAGGCAAGCGCTTCGTTTTTGAAAAAAGAAGCAAAAACCTTTGGCTGTTGGTTGCTAGACAATGTTCTGGGAGTGCAGGGTGCCGACGGGAATGCCCAGCAGATCGAGATGGCTGGAGCTGCTCAGTGTCACCAGGCAGCCGCCGCTGCCGTCACTGCTCAACAGGGATTGCCAGCCTTGCGCCAGATTGGCCACCGGCAGCACCAGCTGATCCAACGCCTGGTTGAAGCCGCTGATCTGCCACAGGCCTGAAGTGGCATTGGAAAAGTCGAAGCGCGTCGCACCGGACGGGGCGGCGATGGTCAGCTGGGTGGCGGCACTCGTCGCGAGAGGGGCGGTCTGCGACAGGAACCCCATCTGAGTCAGGGCGAGATTGTTGGGGGTGATTGCGACGCTGCTGGACGAGGTCGCGACCGTGCCTGTCTGGAGTGTGCCAATCTGGGCGGTGCTCCATACGGCATCGATGCCGGCGCTGTTCTGGAACAGAAGCTGCGCGCCGCCGCCTTGGCCCGTCATGCCGCCCAGCAGGGTCCAGCCAGGGCCAAAATTGCCGAGCTGATCGACCGCGGACACCCTGCCTGCCTGCATCACCCAGGCGGCCACCGCGCCGGTGGTGCTTTGCAGCAGCAGATCGTCTGTGCCGTCGCCGGTCAGATCCGCCGCCCCCACCAGGGACCAGCCGCTGGCGAGCGTGCCGAGCGCGGCAGTGCCGGACAGGGAGGTGCCGTTCATCATCCAGGCCGCGAGCGTGCCCGTGGCGGACTGCCAGATCAGGTCGTCGATGCCAGAGCCTGTGAGGTCGGCGCTCGCCACCAGGCTCCAGCCGGCGGCGATGGTGCCGATCAGCGCCTGTGCGGTCACCGCGCCGCCGGACAGGATCGAGGCCTCCACCGCGCCGGCGGCTGTCTGCCAGATGATGTCGGCATTGGCGCCCGGGGTGAGCACGGCCGAGGCGATGGGGTGCCAGGCGGGGCCGGGCGTGGCGATGGCGCCGCCGCCGACCAGCACGGGCCCGTTCATGCGGCCGATCAGTGCCGCGCCGGAGCTGGAGCTGTAGAGGATGTCGGGCTGGCCGTCGGCGTTGAAGTCGCCGGCGAGCACTGCGTTCCAGCCTGGGCCCGGCGCCCAGAGCGTGGCCTGGGTGAGCAGCGGGGCGGCGTGTCCGGCGACATTGGGGGCGAGGGCCGTCGCGAGCGTGCCGGCGGCGACGAGGCTTGGTGTCACAGCGCCGGCCGGGCTGACGTCGGCGGTCACCGGGCCGGTGACGCGCACCGCCAGCATGCCGGCCTGGCGCTGCGCCTGCAGGCTCGCCACGCCGGCGAAATCCAGCACATCGCCGGCGACGATGCCGCTGACCGTGCCAAGATTGGTGGCGGGCTGATAGAGCGTGAGGGATGCTGCGCCACGAAACTGGATCGCGGCGCTGCTGGCTCCGGTGATGGTGACGTTGGCGCCGCCTTGCAGACCCAGCGTGCCGCCGGCAACGGGGGCGGCGATGGTCAGGCCGCCGCCCAGGACCAGGGTGCCGGCGTTGATTGTGGTGGCAGAGAGTGTGGCCGCGCTGCCGATGAGCGTGCCGGATAGGGCGGCCGCGCCGAGCTCGGCCAGCGTCGCTCCGGCATCGAGCAGAATGGCGCCGCTGCTGGCGAGACTGCCGGCGAGGCCGATGTTGCCGGCCAGTTCAATGGTGCCGGTGTTGAGCAGGCTGGGGGCGCCGCTGGCGCCGCCGGCGAGGAACTGCGCGGCGACGAGCGCGCTGCCGGCGCTGAGCAGCAGGCTGCTGCTGTTGAGGATGGTGCCGGCTGTGCCCATCCCGTCGCCAACGAGGATTGTACCCGCGAGGGTGGCGCTGCCGTCATTGCGCAGCACACCGCCGCCGCCGATCAGCAGCTGGGACAGGCTCGCCGTGCCGGTCAGATCGAGGGTGCCGGGCCCGTCCAGTTCCGCGCTGCCGCCGGCGGCGAGGCTGGCGAGTGACAGGGTCTGCCCGGCCGCCAGGCTGAGCGCGCCACCCTGCATCAGCACGGGCGTGGTGATGCTGGCCGACGCGTCGAGGAAGCTGCCGGCACCGAGCAGCAGCGTGCCGGGGCCAGAGATGCCGCCGCCGAGGGTGCCGCCGCCGGAGAGGGTCAAGGTGCTGCCGATGGCGATGGAGGTTGTTCC